>CAMCDF010000001.1 GCA_945873475.1 Bifidobacterium breve
GCCTGCTCAGCCGGTACGCGGCGAGGGTGCGCGTGTCGCACGCCCCTGCCGGCGGCGCGTCGGTTCCCTAGCCCGACACCAGCGCCCGTGCGCGATCGCGCAGGGCGCCATGGGCGAGCCCGGCACGCTGGGCAGCCGCTGTGCTCCACCCACCGGCCACCTCGATGTCCGACTGGCACCGCGCCACCATGGCCTCGGTCTCACCCGGGGCCGATGAGCCCTGCTGCAGGCGGGTGTCTGCCGCGGTGGTGGGGTCGAGGGCCTTCGCGATGAGCGCTTCGTCAACCATCAGGTCGATGCCATCGCTGGCCATGGCGGCCTCGGCCAGCACCTTGGGGGTGAGCGCCGACTCGTCGAGGCCGCGATCAACCAGCATCTTCACCGCGCGACCCACCACGTGGTGCGCCGTGCGGTAGTCGAGGCCGGCGTCCTGCGCCAGCACGTCGCTGAGGTCGGCGGCTGTGATGAAGCCACGACGCGCGGCCTCGCCGGCGCGCGTGGCATCGAGCGTCATGCGGTCGACCACCGCGGCCATGAGGCGCGTGGAGGCCACCACCTCTTCCATCGCGCGTGGCACCACGGTGTTCAGCACGTGGAAGTGGTCGGTGCGGGCCGAGCCGGTGTGCAGCGCCACGAGGATTCCCGTGAGGTCGCCCGCCACGGTGCCCGCGGTGGCGCGCACCACGGCCAGCGCGTACGGGTTCTTCTTCTGGGGCATGAGCGCGCTTGCGCGGCTGTGCTCGTCGGCCAGCGTGGCGATTCCGAACTCCTGGCTGGCGAGAATCTCGAGGTCCTGCGCCAACTCGCTCTGGTGCGTGGCCGTGGTGGCCGCGGCAGCCAGCAGGTCCACGTATGGGTCCCACTGCCACATGGCGTCCTTCACGTGCGGCACCACACCTGAGGCGCCCAGCAGTTCGGCAAGGCGCGTGCGGTCGAGCGGCCAGCGCGAGCCAGCGCTGCCCCCCGCACCTGCCACCGACATGTCGAGCTCGGCGTGGATGGCGCGCAGGCGCTCGGCGTCGCGCAGCACCGGGTAGGCGTACGTGAGGATGAGGTGGCCAAGGCGCGTGGGCTGCGCGGGCTGCAGGTACGTGTAGTCGGCGGCCAGGTCGGTGGCGTGGCGGTCCGCCAGGCGCGTGAGCGCAGCGGCGAGGTCGATGCAGGCGTCGTGCAGGTGGCGTGCGGCATCGCGGGCCACCAGGCGCAGGCCCACACGGAAGGCCTCGCGGCGCGGGCGTCCAGCCGACAGCCAGCCGGCGGCCACCTTGCCCGCCCGCTCCTTCAACTGGTGCTCACGACTGTTGAAGGCGTCGCCCAGCGCAGGGTCCCACGGGAACTCGTCCCCCGGGATGGCGTCGAGTTCCAGCAGCGCGGCGAGCAGGGCCTTCGCCTGGTCCGCAGGGATGGCCCCGGCCTCGGTCAGCGCCACCACGTGGGCGAGATCGGAGGTGGACAGGCCATCCGCGAGGCGGGGCCCGGCGGCGGCCTCGTAGCGGTATCCCGCGTTGATCAGCGCATCGGCCGGGCCACCCTCCAGGCGCCCGCCGCTTCCCAGGTATTCGTTGGCCACGGATACAGCCTACCGAGCGGGCCTGAACCCTCGCAGACGCAGGGAGTTCGTGACCACGAAGATGCTCGACAGTCCCATGGCGGCTGCGGCGATGAGCGGGTTCAGCAGTCCCAGCACCGCGAGCGGGATGGCGGCGACGTTGTACCCGAAGGCCCACACCAGATTGCCCTGGATGGTGCGCAGCGTGCGGCGCGACAGGCGGATGGCATCGGCGATGGCGCGCGGGTCGGGCGTGACCAGCGTGATGTCGGCGGCCTCGGCGGCTACGTCGGTGCCCGTGCCCATGGCGATGCCGAGATCGGCGCGCACAAGCGCGGGGGCGTCGTTCACCCCGTCGCCGGCCATGGCCACCACCTCGCCGGCCTCCTGCAACTCGCGCACCACCCGCTCCTTGTCGTGGGGCAGCACGTCGCTCACGACCTCGTCGATGCCCGCGGCGGCGGCCACCGCCTGGGCCGGCGCGGCGGCGTCACCGGTGAGCATGATGGGCCGCAGCCCCAGTTCGCGCAGCATCGCGATGGCCCGGGGCGTCCCGGGCCGCATGACATCGCTCACCGCGATGACCCCCGCCGGCGCGCCGTCCACCTCGACCGCCACCACGGTTCGACCCTCCGACCGGGCAGCGTCGCGGGCCACGGCGAGCGGTCCCGACAGGGAGTCGCTGCGCCCCACCAGAACCTCGCGCCCCTCCACCTCGGCGGTCACGCCCAGCCCGGCCGTCGACCGGAAGGCGCTCGCGGCCACCAGCGGCGCTGCCTCGCCCGCGGCCTCGGCGATGGCGCGCGCGATGGGGTGCTCGCTGCCGGCCTCGGCCGCCCCGGCCAGGGCGAGCACCTCAGAGGCATCCCATCCCGGCGCCGGCTGCACGTGCGCCACCCTCATGACGCCCTCGGTGAGCGTGCCGGTCTTGTCGAGCACCGCCACGGTGACCCGCCGGGTGCTCTCGAGCACCTCGGGACCGCGGATGAGGATTCCCAACTGGGCGCCACGGCCCGTGCCCACCATCAGCGCGGCGGGCGTGGCCAGCCCGAGGGCGCAGGGGCATGAGATGACCAGCACGGCCACCGCAGCGGTCATGGCCTCGCCCGCCGGATGCCCGGTGGCCAGCCAGCCGACCAGCGTGCCGACCGCGATGAGGATGACCACGGGCACGAACACGCCGGCCACGCGATCGGCCAGCCTCTGCACTGGCGCCTTGCCCGCCTGCGCGGCCTCCACCAACTGCGCCACGCGGTGCACGGCGGTGTCGGCACCCACGCGCGTGGCGCGCACGGTGATGCGGCCACCGGCGTTGAGGGATCCGCCCTCCACGGGGTCGCCGGGGCCCACCTCGACCGGCAGGCTCTCGCCGGTGAGCAGGGCGCGGTCCACCGCGGATGCGCCCTCCAGCACCTGGCCGTCCACCGGCACCCGGTCGCCCGGGCGCACCAGCACCACGTCGCCCACCTGCACTGATGCCGCCGGCACCGTCACCTCGCCGTCACCCGTTACCAGCACCGCGGTGTCGGGCGCGAGCGCCAGCAGGGCGCGGATGGCCTGGCCCGCGCTGCGGCGGGCCCGGGCCTCGAGGAACCTGCCCAGCAGCACCAGGGCCACGATGCCCGCCGCCACCTCGAAGTAGATCTCCGCGCCCATGGAGTCGGAGGGCAGCAGCGACATGTGCATGGTCATGCCGATCTCACCGGCGCCCAGGAACAGCACGGCGACCATCGACCACGCCCACGACACGCCGGACCCCAACGAGATGAGGGTGTCCATCGATGCCGAGCGGTGGCGCAGCGCCCGCCACGCGCCCACGTGGAACGTCCAGCCGCACCACCACACAACCGGCGTGGACAGCGCGAGGGCCATCCACTGCCAGCCGGGGAACTGCAGCGGCGGGATCATCGACACCAGCACCACGGGAACCGTGAGCCACGCCGCCCAGATCAGCCGCAGGCGCAGGCGGGCGGCGGTGGCCGCCGCTGAATCGTCGGCGTCGTGCCCCTGCGTATCCGCGGCCGGCGCGGCGTCGTACCCCGCGCTGCGCACGGCCTCGATGAGGGCGTCGTCGTCCACGCCCGCCGGTGCATCCACCCGGGCGCGCTCAGTGGCAAGGCTCACCGTGGCGGTGACGCCGTCGATCCTCCCGAGGGCCTTCTCCACGCGCGCCACGCAGGCGGCGCAGGTCATTCCCTCGATCCTGAGGTCGTGCTCAGCCAACCTCGTAGCCGGCCTCGACGATGGCGTCGCGCACCAGGGCGTCGTCGGCCTGACCCTCCACCAGAACGGTCCCCCGTGCCACGTCGACCGCGACGGCCGTGACGCCGGGCACGGCGCCCACGTGGCTCTCCACGGCGGCCCTGCAGTGGTCGCAGCTCATCCCCGAGACCGAGTAGACGCTGCTCATCAGTGACCTCCCTTTACGACCGACGGTAACACCGCCGTCAAGGGGGTCAGGCGGCGGGCAGTTCCTCGGCCTCCACCAGCACGGCGGTGACGCCCGAGATGTTGAGCAGCCTGCGCACGGCGTCCGACGGCGCGTACAGGCGGATGGGCGCGGCGCCCTCGCGCGAGCGCTCGTTGGCGGCGATGAGCGCACCCAGCCCGCGGCTGTCCATGAAGGTGACGGCGGAGAGGTCGATGAAGACCGTGCGGCCGTCGCGCTGGGCCTCGGTGAGCACCGCCGAGACGTCAGGAAGCGTGCTGGCATCCACGACGCCCACGACGACGACGACGACGCCCGAGGGGCGTTCGTCCGTTGTTACCGTGACCTGTGCGCTTGAGGGTTCCGACATGGCGGGCCGGGACACTACCCTTCCGGGCCGTTAATGTGGCGCGGGCCCGAACACGGGCCACCGGAAACCGCGAGAGGCAGTCGTGAAGAAGCTCCCCATCTGGATGGTCACCGTTCTCCTGCTGCTGGGCATCATCACGACGTACGTCGGATGGATCGACCGCCACGAGGTGGGCTACATCCCGTTCGCGCTGGGGATCATCTGGATCCTCTTCGCGTTCGCGGCCGCGCCGCGCGTCTTCGCCGACGATTGACGGCGCGCGGGCGAAGGCGCCCGCGTAGGCTCGTCGCGTGCCCCCGGCCGTGAACACCAACCTCGGCCTCACCTCTGCCGAGGCCGCACGCACGCTCGAGCAGCACCCCTACCGGCAGGGGCCCAGGGGCAGCAGGTCGTTCGCCGACATCGTCTGGTCGAACACCTTCACGCTGTTCAACCTCATACTGATCGTGCTGCTGGTTCCCCTGGCCATGTTCGGCCTGTGGGGCGACATGCTGTTCGGCGGCGTACTGGTGGCCAACACGCTCATCGGCATCATCCAGGAGACCCGGGCGAAGCGTGCGCTCGACCGCCTGGCGCTGCTGGTGGCCCCGCATGGCCGGGTGCTGCGCGACGGCGAGCCGGTGGAACTGGGGCTGCCCGAGATCGTGGTGGGTGACGTGGTGCTGCTGGAGCCCGGCGACCAGGTGGTGGCCGATGGCGACCTGGTGCGCGCGACGGTGCTGAGCCTCGACGAGTCGGTGCTCACCGGCGAGTCGGATGCCGTGGTCAAGGATGCGGGCGACCAGGTTCTGTCGGGGGCGTTCTGCGTTGCGGGCAGCGGCGCCTACCGGGTCACCGCGGTCGGAGCCGATTCGTTCGCCGAGCGCCTCGCCGCCGAGGCGAAGGGCACCCGATCGGTGCTGTCGCCGTTGCAGATCGACATCAACCGCATCCTGCGCATCATCATCGCGGTGATGGTGCCGCTCGCCGTGCTGATGGTGGCGTCCACCGTGTGGCTCGACTTCGGCGGCGCGGTGGCATCGGTTCAGCGGGTGGTGGCCGCGCTGGTGCCGCTGGTGCCCGAGGGCCTCGTGCTGCTGGCCAGCCTCACGTTCGCGGTGGCCGCCGTGCGCCTGGCGCACATCGGCACGCTGGCGCAGCAGCTAAACGCCATCGAGAGCCTGGCCAGCGTCGACACCGTGTGCGTGGACAAGACCGGCACGCTCACCGAGAACAGGCTCGAGGTCGCGGGCGTGCTGGCGGCCCCGGGCGTGGACGAGGCCCGTGTGCGCCGCGCCGCCGGGCTGCTGGCGGCCAGCGCCGCCGCACGCAACGCGACCGCCGAGGCGATCCTCGCGGGGATGCCGGCCGATGCCGTCACCCCCACGGCCGAGGTGCCCTTCGCGTCGTCGCGCAAGTGGAGCGGCGTCACCCTGCCCGGCGACGGCACCGTGGTGATGGGCGCCCCGGAGATCCTCGAGCGCATCGGCGTGGAGATCGCCGCGCCGCTGCAGCAGGCCATCACCAATGCCCAGGCGCAGCGCCGGAGGGTGCTGCTGGTGGCCGCGGGTGACCAGCCGCTCGACGAGCAGCAGGAGGGCATGGGGCACCTTCCGCCCGTCGACGCCATCGGCGCGGTGGTACTGGAGGAGGCCCTTCGCCCCGACGCCGCCGAGACCGTGCGCTTCCTCGAGGGCGAGGGCGTGCAGGTGAAGGTGATCTCGGGAGACGGCGTGGGCACCGTGCAGGCCGTGGCCGTTGCCTGCGGGGTGAGCGGGGCGGAGAACGCCATGCAGGGGCCCGACCTGCCCGACGACCCCGAGGCCCTGCGGGAGATCGTCACCACCACCGCGGTGTTCGGGCGCATCACGCCCGAGCAGAAGCGCGCGCTGGTGCAGGCCATGACCGCGAACGGGCGCTACGTGGCGATGATCGGCGACGGGGTCAACGACGTGCTGGCCCTGAAGGACGCCCGGCTCGCCGTGGCCATGGGCAACGGAAGCCAGATGGCCAAGGGCGTGGCCGACCTGGTGCTGCTGACCAACTCGTTCGCCACGCTGCCCAAGGCCATCGAGGCCGGACGCCAGATCATCCGCAACACCCACCGCGTGGCCAAGCTGTTCATCACGAAGTCGGTCTACTCGGCGATCATCCTGCTGGCCTTCGCCCTGCTGCCCCTGGCATTCCCGTTCCTGCCCCGGCAGCTGTCGATCACATCGACCCTCACCATCGGCATACCGGCCTTCTTCCTGGCCCTCTCGAGGAGCGATGGTCCCGTGCACCGCGAGGGCTTCATGCGCAGCCTCGGTGCGTTCGCCATACCGGCCGGGGTGGTGATAGCGATGGCCATCACGGCCTCGTACCTGCTGGCCCGCGGCCCGTTCGACGCCACCGTCAACGAGGCCCGGTCGGCCGCGGTGCTCACGGCCACGCTGCTGGGGCTCGCGGTGGTGGTGGAGCTCGAGCGGGGAGTCGAGCGGCGGCCGGTGCGCCGCTGGGTGTGGCTGATGGTGGCCGCGTTCGTTGTGCTGCTGACCGTGGGCCTGAGGATTCCCTTCCTCAGGGACTTCTTCGAGGTCGGGGTGCCCACGTCGGCCCAGTGGGGCCTCATCGCCATCGTCGTGGCCGTGGGCATCGTGATGCTGCTGGCCGTGCGCCGCATACCGTGGCTGCGCCGCATCGAGGACCCCGCACCACGCGGCAGCTAGCCGGCGGGCAGGTCCAGGCGCTCGATCGAGATGGCGCGGCCCGTGGGCTCGGCACGCACCACCACCCCCTGCACCCGCACGTCGCCCGTGGCCGGCTCGAACCTGGCGGGCAGTCCGGTGAGGAACCTGCGCAGCACGGGCTCGTCCTTCACCCCGATCACCGAATCGTGCGGCCCGCTCATGCCGAGGTCGGTGATGTAGGCGGTGCCACCGGCCAGCACGCGCTCGTCGGCCGTGGGCACATGGGTGTGGGTGCCCACCACGGCGGTCACGCGGCCGTCCAGGTGACGGGCCAGGGCCAGCTTCTCGCTGGTGGCCTCGGCATGGATGTCGACGATGATCAGGGGCGTCTCGCGGCGCATGCGATCGACCAGGTCATCGGCCACGGCAAAGGGACTCTGCGCCGCTTCGATGAATACCGACCCGATGAGGTTGATCACGCCAACCCGGAAGCCCCCACGGGCATCCACCACCACCGTGCCCGAACCCGGGCCGCGCGTGGTGAGGTTGGCCGGCCTGAGCACGCGTGGGTCCTGCTCGAGCACCGGGAAGATCTCCGGTCGGCGGAAGGTGTGATTGCCGCCCGTCAGCACGTCGGCACCGGCATCGAGCAGCGCGGTGGCCTGCTTGGGAGTGGTGCCCGATCCGTGCGCGGCGTTCTCGGCGTTCACCACCACCAGGTCGGGGCCGTACTGCTGGCGCAACCCGGGAAGGGCGTCCTGTACCGCGCGCATTCCCGCGCCGCCGAATACGTCGCCCAGCACCAGGGCGGTGAAGACATCCGTGGCCATCTAGACCCCCGGGCCCGTGGTCTGGCGCACCAGCTCGACCTGCACGTTGTTGCCGGCGTCATTGGTGAAGCGGGCGATGTCGAATGTGGTCACGCGCGAGAGGTCGCGCACGCGACCGAGCACCGTGCGCCCGGCGCCCACGGGCGACCCCACCCGCGGCACGATTCCGTCGGGCCCCGGTTCGATGTGGCTCACCCGCACGGCGACGTCGGGCACGCCCGCAGGGGTGATGACGATCTCCAGCCCCTCCGGCCGGCCGGAGATGCGATGCGGGATCACCGCGGTGACAACGCCGTCCACCGGGCTGTACACGGTGGTGCCCGCGGGGGCGCCAACGTCCACCCCGGCGGAGCCGGGTTCGCCCTCGTCATCGGAGATCACGTTGTGCGCCACGCCCGCCGCCGGGGTCATGTTGACGGCGCCGGGTTCCGCGATGGGGTGGAACATCACGGCGGTCACCTGCTTCTGGGCCACCGGCAGGGCCACCTCCACCTGCCCAGCACGGGCGAGCACCACGCGCTGGGGGGCGCTGGACTGGCCGATGCCCGATGGCGGCACCGGGGATGCCAACTGCCCTGCGGGCGCGGCGGCGTCGGACTGCGACCCGCCGTCGTAGAAGGCCAGGACGATCGCGGCGATGATCGCGGCCACCAGAACCGCGGGCGCAACGATGGTAAGCAGCACGCGGTTGCTGCGATGGTGGTCGTCCTGCCGGCGCACGGCACGGCGCGACCGGAGCTGATCACGGGTCAGGGGCGGCATCGGCCTCGCAAGGCTAGACCAGCGGGGATACCATGCCGCCCATGACGGGCCGTCAGGCCACAGCACCGCCGTGGGCATGGATCGGCACGGCGGCCGCCATAGTCGTGATCATCTGGATCGCGGGACAGACGCTGGGACGCGTCCTTTTCGTGTTCCTCGTTTCCGTGGTCATCGCCCTGCTCCTGAACCCGCTCGTGCGCGGCCTCCGGCGCGGGCACGTTCCACGGGGGCTGGCCGTCGCCACGGTGTTCCTCACGTTCCTCGGCGCGGTGGCCGCGGCGATCGTGCTGCTCATCCCCGCGATCCAGCTGCAGCTGACCACCATCAGGGCGAACCTGCCGCTGTACACCGATCAGGCCCAACGTCAGGTGCAGAACCTGCAGGGCTTCTTCGACCGGAACGGCATCGATATCGACGTGGCCGAACGCGCCAATGCCGCGTTGCAGGCCATACGCGGCTGGGCGAACGACCTCTCGGGCAATGCGGTGTCGTACTCGCTCAGCGCGCTCGGGGCGCTGGTGGTCATCATCATCATCATCGTCGCCGCCGTGTACATGCTGCTCGACGCCCCGCAGATCGCCCGCGCGGCACGGCGCCTGGGCGGGCCATCGGCGTCGCAGTTCCTGCGCCGCACCGAGCACACCCTCGTGCAGTACATCAAGGCCCAGACCCTCGTCTGCCTGATCATCGGCGTGAGCGCCGGCGTGATCCTGTGGATCTTCGGCGTCACCGGCATCTTCCCGCAGGGCGCCACCTACGCCGTTCTGTTCGCGGCGTGGATCTTCCTGATGGAGTTCATCCCGTACATCGGGCCCATTCTCGGTGCCGTGCCGCCCGTGCTGCTGGCCCTCTTCATCTCGCCGTGGACGGCCCTGTGGGTGCTCATCGCGTTCATCGCCATCCACCAGTTCGAGGGCCACGTGGTGGTGCCCCAGGTCATGGGCGACGCGGTGGGCGTGCATCCCCTGGTCGTCATCTTCGGCGTGCTCATCGGCGAGGAGCTCTACGGCTTCATCGGAATCATCCTCGCCGTGCCGGTGGTGGTCATCCTCAAGGAGACCGCCGTGTACCTGAGCGAGCGCCTCGGCTGGTTCGGCCTCATGCCCGCCACCGCCGGTGCGCCGGCCGACGCCGCCGATCCCGCGCAGGGCGACACCCTCACGGGCCTCGCACCCCCACCGCGCCGCACGGCAGCACAGCCCCCGGCGGACGCCCCGGGGGAGGGCGACACCATGGACGTCACCAACGTGGTGCCCACCCAGCCCCCCCGCCCCACCGGCGCTGAGTAGGAACGGCCCGTGGGCGACCGTCTGCTGGAGGCGCGCGGGATAACTCGCAGGTACGGGCGGGTGGAGGCCCTGGCCCCGATCGACCTCGGCATCGACCGCGGCGAGCGCATCGCGCTCACGGGGCCGAACGGAGCCGGCAAGACAACCCTGCTCACCATGCTCGCGGGCGTGGGCGCCCCGGACGCGGGCGTCATCACATGGACGGGAGAATCAGCAGGCGCGGTGGGGTGGGTGCCCCAGAAGCCGGCGCTCTACCCGCGCCTCACGGTGCGGGAGAACCTGCGGCTGTTCGCGGGCCTCGAGGGCACGGACGACGCAGGGGCCACGGCCGAGGGCCTGATCGCGCGCGCCGACCTCGGCGAGTTCGCCGACCGCCGCGCGGGCGCGCTGTCCACGGGCACCCTGCAGCGACTGAACCTGGCAATCGCGCTCGCGGGGTCGCCGGCGCTGCTGCTGCTCGATGAGCCCACGGGCACGCTCAGCCCCGACCAGCGCGTGCGCCTGTGGGCGTGGATGGACGACCTGGTCACCACAGACCGCATGGCGCTGGTGTTCTCGACGCAGTCCATGGACGAGGCGGCCCGCAACGCCGACCGCGTGCTGGTGCTGGCGGGCGGCCGCCTCCTGCACGACGGCCCGGCGGGTGACATGGACGAGGCCGCGTTCATGCAGCTGGTGGGTGACCCCGCATGAGGGCGCTGCGGAGCGGGGCACTGCTGTTCCGGAAGGACCTGCGGGTGCTGGTGCGCAGCCGGGGACTGCTGGCTGTGCTCATCGGCTACCCCATCGTGATCGCCATCCTCCTGGCCATCGCGCTGTCGGGGGGCGACCGCCGGCCGGGGGTCGCGTTCGTCAACCTCGACGCCGCGTCGGGGCGCACCGTGCAGGTGGGCGACGAGCGCCTGTCGGTGGACGACTACGCCACCAGGCTCGAGGACGACGTCGACCTGGTGCGCCTCGACCCGGCCCAGGCCGAGGAGGCCCTCGCGGCGGGACGCGTGAGCGCCGTGCTCACGGTGCCCCGGGGCTTCATCGCCGACCTGCAGTCGGGGCTCAAGCCTCCCGTGCTGCAGCTGGCCACAAACCCCCGCTCGCCCATCGAGGCCCAGGCGATCGAGCGCAACCTCGAGTCGGCCGTCTTCCGCCTGAACCAGGCGCTGGCCACCGCCTACGTCACGCAGGTGCTCAACCTCGTGGACCTCATCCAGGACGGCGGCACCGTGGGCATCTTCGGGCGCTCGGGCACGCTGCTGGGGCTGAACGAGAGCAGCACGGAACTCGCGCGTGTGCAGGCCCAGCTTCGCCGGGACGGCCGGGGGGCACTGGCGAATCGTCTGGGTCCCCTGCGCGACTACATCTCGGGCGTGGGCGAGAACCTCGAACTGGCCAAGCCGGCGGCACAGGCCATCGCCAGCCCCATCAAGCTCGAGATCAGCGAGGGGGCGCCGGGTCGGGAGCCGCTCTCGGCGCTGGGCATCGCGGGGGCGCTCGTGGTGGGCATCGGCCTCGTGGGCGTGCTGCTGGCCGCCGCACTGCTGTCTTCAGAGCGCGAGGACCACGTTCTCTCGCGCCTGGGCCGCGGGCTCGCGGGGCCCGGCACCATCATCGCCCAGAAGGCCGTGCTGGCCGCCCTGGCGTGCGCGGTGGTGGGCTTCGTGCTGCTGGGCGTGGTGGCGCTCAGCACATCGGTCTCGGTGGGGCGCTGGCTGCTGTGGCTGCCCGCGCTGCTCCTGGCAGGCCTGGCGTCGGGCGCCTTCGGGCTGCTCATCGGCGCGCTCGCGCGCGAGACGCGCACGGCCCTCCTCGCCGGCCTGATGATCGCCCTCCCGCTGGCCGTCATCTCGCTCATCCCGGGCAACGACATCGCCTACTGGGCCAGCGCCCTGGCCGGGTTCGGACCGGCTGCGCGCACCTTCCAGGGGCTGCTCGTGGACCCCGAGGTCACGTCATCCACCTACTCGGGCATGGGGATCCTCGCGGTCGTTGCACTGGTGTACGGCGTGGCCGCGCGCGTGGCGCTGGGCCGCCGCATGCACGCCTAGCCCGGCGGGGGCGCAAGGGCGCGCGCCAGGCGCGCCATGAACTCGCCGTGCGGAATGCCCCGGGCCCCGAAGCGGGCCACATGCGGCGACTCCATCTGCACGTCGATCATCTCGGCGCCGCCGTTCCCGGCGATGGCCAGCAGCCCGGCGATGGCCGCGTTGCCGCCGTCTGGTGCCCGGTGGAACATGCTCTCCGCCGTCATGAAACGGCCGAGCCATACCCCGAAGAGACCGCCCACCAGCCGGTCGGCGTCCCAGGCCTCCACGCTGTGCGCGATGCCCTCGTCGTGCAGCACCCCATACGCCGCCGCAAGGCGGGGCGTGAGCCACTGGCCGTCGCGATCGCCTCCGCACGAGCGCACCACCTCGTCGAAGGCGGTGTCCACGCGCACCTCGTAGCCGCGCCTGCGCACCATGCGACGCACGGTCGCGGGCACCCGGGCGTCGGACGGCAGGATGACCGCGCGGGGGTCGGTGAAGTACCAGCCCACGGGGCCGGTGGCGCCGGCCTCGTCCATGGGGAACAGGCCCTGGACGTAGCCCTGCAGCATCTGGTCGGGCGCCAGGCCAACCGCCCCCAGTTGATGCGGGTCCACCCCTTCCGGCACGAAAGCGACGATACACTCGGCAGTCGTGCAGGTCCCGACCACACAGGCCGGCGTCGCGTCGGGAACCTTCCCGGCCGTTCGCCACCGCAGGCTCCGTCGCACCGAGGGCATCCGCCGCCTCGTGCGCGAGGCCGTTCCGCGCCCGTCGCAGTTGGTGCTGCCGATGTTCGCGGTGGAGGGCACCGGCATCCGCCAGCCCGTCGACGCCCTGCCCGGGGTATCGCGCCTGTCGCCCGACCTGCTGGTGGAGGATGCCCGCATCGCGCATGAAGCCGGCATCGGCGGCGTGCTGCTGTTCGGGGTCACCGACCAGAAGGACCCGCTGGCGTCATCGGCCCACGCCGACGACGGCGTGGTGCAGCAGGCCGTACGTGCACTCAAGGCTGCGCTGCCCGACCTGGTGGTCATCACCGACGTCTGCCTGTGCGCCTACACCGACCACGGCCACTGCGGCGTGCTCGACCACGATGGCGAGGTGGCCAACGACGCCTCGCTCGAGGTGCTGGCGCGCACGGCCGTGAGCCATGCCGATGCCGGTACCGACATCGTTGCGCCCAGCGACATGATGGACGGCCGGGTCGCGGCGATCCGCCAGGGCCTCGACGACGCCGGGCACGAGGGCGTGGCGATCATGAGCTACTCGGCCAAGTACGCATCGGCGTTCTACGGCCCGTTCCGCGAGGCAGCGGGCTCGGCGCCCGGGCACGGAGACCGGCGCGGCTACCAGATGGACCCACCCAACGCTCGCGAGGCCGTGCGTGAGGTACGCGAAGACGAGGCCGAGGGCGCCGACATGGTCATGGTCAAGCCCGCCGCCACCTACCTCGACGTGATCTCGGCCGTGCGGGCGGCCACCGACCTCCCCGTGGCCGCCTACCACGTGAGCGGCGAGTACTCGATGCTCAAGGCCGCCGCCGAGCGCGGCTGGCTGGACGAGCGCCGCGCCATGCTCGAGACCCTCACCGCGATCGTGCGGGCGGGAGCAGACATCGTCATCACCTACGCGGCCGTGGACGCCGCCCGATGGATCCGCGAGGAGGACCAGTGACGACCGCCGCCGCAAGGCCCATCCAGCACAAGCCCGACGAGGTCGACCAGCGGCTGCTCAACGCCCTGCAGGCGGGAATCCCGCTCGACCGCCGGCCGTTCGCGGGCATCGCCGAGTCGGTGGGCATCGACGAGGACGAGGTGCTCCGGCGCATGGGCGTGCTGAAGGACGCCGCCATCATCCGCCAGGTCTCGGCCATCTTCGACACACGGGCGCTCGGGTACGAGAGCACCCTCGTGGCGGCCGCCTACCCCGACGACCGCCTGTTCGACGCGGCCAAGGTCATCAACGGCCACCCGGGCGTCAGCCACAACTACCGGCGCACGCACAACTTCAACATGTGGTTCACGCTGGCGGTCGAGCCCGACGCCCGCATGTCGATCGAGGACACCCTCGACGTGCTGGCGCGCGAGACCGGCGCCATCTCCATGCGCATCCTCCCGACCCTCATGCTCTACAAGATCAACGTGCAGCTCGACATGACCGGCGACACCGGCACCACCGCGCGCGCAGAGCCCATGGCCCCGCCGCAGCGCGGCGACGGGTTCGCGCCGTCCGACGAGGACCGCGAGGCCATCCTCATCCTGCAGGAGGACCTGCCGCTCGTGCACGAGCCCTTCGACGCGTGGGCCGAGGCCGCCGGGTGGGATGTCGACCGCCTGCTCGCGAAGGCGCAGGAGATGCAGGACCGCACACTCATGCGCCGCTTCGCCGCGGTGCTGAACCACAGGCGCGCCGGCTTCGGCGCGAACGGCATGGCCGTGTGGAAAGTGCCCGAGGCCGACATCGACGACTTCGGCAGCCGCATGGCCACGTTCAAGTCGGTGTCGCACTGCTACCGCCGTCCCGTGTACGACGACTGGCCCTACAGCCTCTTCACCATGGTGCACGCCCGGTCGAAGGACGCCTGCGAGGAGACCATCGCGGCGCTGGCATCAGAGGCCGGCCTGGGTGACGACGACTACGCGGTGCTCTACTCGACATTCGAGTTCAAGAAGGTGCGCCTGCGCTACTACTCGCCCGAGTACCGCGCGTGGGAGGACATCGCGATGGCGGGCTCGCCGCTGCCGGAGGCCTAGGAGCCGTGGAGGGGTCCCCGGCCGACGCACGCAGCAGGGAGCTGTTCGACCGCGCGCGCCGCGTGCTGGTGGGCGGGGTCAACTCACCCGTGCGCGCCATGCGCGGCATCGGGCGCGACCCGCTGTTCATCGACCGCGCGGCGGGCACCCGGGTGTGGGACGCCGATGGCAACGAGTACGTCGACTTCCTGGCGTCGTGGGGGCCGGCCATCACGGGCCACGCCGACCCCATGGTGATCGGCGACGTGCGCGAGGCCCTGACACGCGGCACCTCGTACGGGGCGCCCACCGAGCGCGAGGTCGTGTTCGCGGAGGCCGTGACCGAGGCATTCCCGTCCATCGAGAAGCTGCGCATGACGTCGTCGGGCAGCGAGGCCGTGATGGGTGCGGTGCGGCTGGCCCGCGCGGCCACCGGGCGCGAGGCGATCGTGAAGGCCGAGGGCGGCTACCACGGGGCCATCGACGGACTGCTGGCACAGGCCGGCAGCGGGGCCACCACGCTGGGCGTGCCCACCAGCCCGGGGGTCACATCCGGTGCCACCGCCGCCACGCGGCTGGTGCCCTACAACGACCTGGCGGCAGCCGAGGCGGCCCTCGAGGGCGCGGCGGCCATCATCATCGAGCCGATCGCGGGGAACATGGGCGTGGTGCCCCCCGCCCCCGGATACCTCGAGGGCCTGCGCGCGGCCTGCGACCGCACCGGCGCGCTGCTCATCCTCGACGAGGTCATCACCGGATTCCGCGTGGCACGGGGCGGCGCGCAGGAGCTCTTCGGCGTGCGCGCCGACCTCACGTGCCTGGGCAAGATCATCGGGGGCGGCCTGCCGGTGGGCGCGTTCGGTGGGCGCGCCGATGTCATGGCCGAGCTCGCGCCCGAGGGGCCGTGCTACCAGGCCGGCACGCTGTCGGGCAATCCCCTGGCCACCACCGCGGGCCTCGCCGTGCTGTGCCGGCTGGCCGAGCCGGGCACCTACGAGCGCCTCGATGAGGGCGGGGCACGCCTGGAGCAGGTCATCCGCGACAGCGGGGCACCGGTCACCATCAACCGCGTGGGGTCCATGCTCACGCCGTTCTTCACCGACGCACAGGTGACCGACTACGCCGGTGCGACGTCCTGCGACACCGACATGTACGCGGTGGTGGCCCGCGCGCTGCTGGCGCGCGGCGTGTACCCGCCCCCCTCGCAGTTCGAGGCCTGGTTCGTGAGCACCCTGCACGGCGACGCCGAGTTCGATGCCCTGGCGCGGGCACTTGACGGCGCGCTCGAGGAGGCCCGCGCATGATCGGCACCGAGGCAGACCGCGTCAGCCAGGTGCTGGCCGAGCAGCCGGCGCTGGCGGGGCGCACCGTGGATGCCGACGAGGTGCTGGTGCCACTGGTCAGCCCGCCCCTGCCGCGCGAGAACGCCCTTGGGCTCGAGCTGATCCTCGAGGGCTTCCTGCTGCATCACGGCCGGCCGCGCCACGTGGAGAACGTTCCCATGGGCGCCGCCGTGCTGGCCGGTGACTACTGCTACGCGCAGGGCCTGGTGCGCATCGCCGCCACGGGCGACCTGGCCATGGTGGAGGCCCTGGGCGACCTGGTGGCGCTGTCGGCCGCGGCCGTGGCATCGGGACGCGAGCAGGACCTCGCCCCGCTGTGGCGGTCCACCGCGGCAGCGATCTCGGGGGAATCGGGACCGGGAGGAGCCGACGCCGCACGCGCGGCGAGGTCGGCCCTTCGCGAGGGCGTGCCCGAGCCAATCCACGAACTGGCCGCGGGGCTGCCGCCGGCGCCCGCGCTCGAGGCGGTGCTGAACCGATGAAGGACATCCGCGAGTGGATCAAGGCCCTCAGGGACATCGGCGAGCTGGTCGAGGTGCACGCCGAGGTCGACCCCCACCTGGAGATCACCGAGATCTCGGACCGGGTCATGAAGGCGGGCGGGCCCGCCGTGCTCTTCACCAACGTGAAGGGGTCCGACCTGCCGGTGCTGATCAACCAGTTCGGCAGCGAGCGGCGCATGGCCATGGGCCTGGGTGGCGAGGATCTCGACCAGATCGCCGGTCGCATCGCGGAGATCGCCGAGATGCAGCCGCCGCAGGGGCTGATGGACAAGGTGAAGGCGCTCGGCAAGCTGAAGGACCTCGCATCGCTGGGCACCAAGTCGGTGAAGTCGGGCCCATGCCAGGAGGTCGTGCTGCGGGGCGACGACGTCGACCTCGACCGGCTGCCCATCCTCACCTGCTGGCCGGGTGACGGCGGGCCCTTCGTCACGCTGCCCCTGGTGTTCAGCAACGACCCGCGCACCGGCACCCGCAACTGCGGCATGTACCGCGTGCAGAAGGTCGATCGCAACACCTGCATGATGCACTGGCAGGTGCACAAGGACGGCCGCCAGCACCTGCTCGACTCAGAGGGCCGCGTGCCCGTGGCCGTGGCGATCGGCACCGACCCCGCGGTCACCTACTCGGCCACCGCCCCCCTGCCGCCGGCGCTCGACGAGATGATGTTCGCGGGGTTCCTGCGCGGCGACCGGGTCGAGATGGTGAAGGCCGTGAGCCAGGACATCGAGGTGCCGGCGCATGCCGAGGTGATCCTCGAGGGCTACGTCGACGCGAATGACATCCGCGACGAGGGCCCGTTCGGCGACCACACGGGCTTCTACACGCCGGTCGACCGCTATCCGGCATTCCACGTGACGGCGCTCACCATGCGCCGCGACGCCATCTACTCCACCACCATCGTGGGCATGCCCCCGATGGAGGACTACTGGCTGGGCAAGGCCACCGAGCGCCTGTTCCTGCCGCTCATCCGCATGACCGTGCCCGACCTCGTGGACATGAACCTCCCGCTGGAGGGCGTATTCCACAACTGCGCCATCGTGTCGGTGCACAAGCGCTATCCCGGACACGCGAAGAAGCTCATCAACGCCGTCTGGGGCCTGGGCCTGCTGTCGCTCACGCGGTGCGTCATCGTGGTGGACGGCGACATCGACGTGCACGACGTCTCGCAGGTGGCATTCCGGGCGTTCTCGAACGTCGACCCCAAGCGGGATGTCCTGGTGGTCGACGGCCCGGTGGACGCGCTCGACCACGCCGCCCCATACCCCGCGTACGGAGCCAAGATCGGCTTCGACGCCACGGCCAAGTGGGAGGGCGAGGGCCAGGTGCGGCCGTGGCCCGACGAGATCCGCATGACCGACGAGATGCGTGAGCGCGTGAGCGCCCGCTGGGCGGAATTCGGCATCCCGCTGCCGCCCGCCTGACCGACATGCCGTGGCGTCCCCGCCGAACGGGGACAACCGGCCCGATCTCCGCCATTTGCGCTGGCTTTTCGCCCGGGTTCGCCTCCCCTCGGTTACTGTCACGGGTCCAGTGAACGTCTACGGAGGTTGGAGTGGCTGAGGACGAGCCGAACGGCGGCGCGCCCGGGACGCAGGATGGTCCCTACACGGGCCCACGCGCGGCCGACTACGTGCCGGAGCCGGATCACTCCGACGACCCCGGTTACGTCACGCGCACGCGGTTCCTCTCCAACGTCGCCATCGCCGGCGGCGGTGTGCTGACCGCGGCGATCCTCGTTCCCGTGGTCGGCTTCGCCGTCACCACGCCGCTCAAGCCCGAGGAGTTCCGCTGGGTCGACATCGGCCCCGCGAGCGACTACCTGAAGAACCCGCCGCCGTACACAAACCCGGCCCCCAGCACGAAGATCGGCGAGGTCGCCTCGCTGGCCGTGTCGGGTCCGTCGTCCGACGCCGACCGGCGCATCTACGTGGTGTACGGGTTGAAGAACCCCTCCGCCCGGCCCCAGCCGAGCCCCGGTGAGGACACCAAGGTGTACGAGGCCAAGTTCGCCAAGTGGGCGTCCGGCCTCACCGCGGCCGACTTCGACCTGCTGGCCATCTGGAACCGCTGCGCCCACCTGGGCTGCCCGGTGGCCTACTCGCCCGGCTCTGCCGGATACGTGTGCCCGTGCCACGGTGGCGCCTACGACTCCCGCGGCCTCGTGACGGGCGGCCCGCCGCCGCGCCCGCTCGACCGCGTGGACATCAAGATCGTCGACTCGAGCAAGAGCTTCACGCCCGAGCAGGTCGAGGCCGGCAAGGACCGCGTGCCGCCCGCCGTGGCCGCCAAGAGCAGCAACCCGAACCTGCGCGTGCTGGTCGGCAAGCCGTACTCGATCGACGAGGCCCAGCAGCCCTTCGCGCTGCACGACCCCGGCATGCCGGTGTCGGGAACCCTCTCCCATCTCTACCCGTTCACCTAGGAGCCTGCGTTGACCACAAAGGACATCGGGCCGAAGAACGCGGTCCAGAAGGGCGCCGAGGGCACCATCGACTATGTCGATGAGCGCACCGGTGTAAAGACGGGTACGCGCTGGTTCCTCTTCCGCAACATCCCGGCGGGCACCAGCTGGTTCCAGACCCTCGGCTTCACCGCCATGGTCGTGTTCGGCATGCAGGCCATCACCGGGATCATCCTGGCGATGTACTACGTGCCCGATACCCGCGGTGGCGCCTACGAGAGCATCCAGCGCATCACCGAGGAGGTGACGTGGGGATGGCTCGTGCGTGGCATGCACAAGTGGGGCGCATCGGTGATGATCATCATCGTGTTCCTGCACATGGCGCGCGTGTTCATCTGGGGCGCCTACAAGTACCCGCGTGAGCTCACGTGGGTCACGGGTGCGATGCTTCTGCTGCTCACCATGTTCATGGGCCTCACCGGCTACCTGCTGGTGTGGGACCAGAAGGCATACTGGGCGACCGTGGTGGCGGTGAACATCTTCGCCAGCGCGCCGATCGTCGGGCCGTACATCGGCGACATCCTGCGCGCCGGCCCCGAGTTCGGTCCATCCACGCTATCCCGCTTCTATTCAATCCATATGTTGGTGATACCAGCGGGTATAGCCACCTTCATAGGCCTGCACCTGTACTTCATCGTGCGCCTCGGCATCTCCGAGCCGCCGTGGTCGAAGCGCAGGCTCCGCATCGAACGGGATGAAGAGGACGCCCGGCGCAAGGCCGCGCGCGAGCGGGCGAAGGAACTGCCCGGCGCCGTGAACTACCCGGCGACCTGGCCCGCGAAGGCCGAGGAGGCCGCACGATGAAGCCGGCCGACAAGCGGGCATACGACAAGGACTACGCGAACGCGAAGAAGACCGGGAAGCCGTTCTTCCCGTACGCGATCTTCAAGGACACCATCATCGCCGGTCTCACGGTGGTGAGCATCATCGTCCTCGCGATCGTGGTGAAGGTGGAGGTCGGCGAGCCGGTGAACCCGGCCACCACCGACTTCGTGCCGAGGCCGGAGTGGTACTTCTACTTCGCCTTCGAGCTCCTGAAGATCTTCGCCAACCAGGATGTCCTCACCCCGGTGATCATGGCGACGTTCATGGTGCCGAACATCATGATCATCCTTCTGGTGGTCTGGCCGTTCATCGATCGCGGCCCCGAGCGGCGCATCTGGAAGAGGCCGTTCGCCATGGGCCTCGTGGTCATCGTTACCGGCATGCTCTGCTACCTGACGTACCTCGGGGCCCAGACGCCGGCTGGCGTCGCCAAGGGCGGCCTGCCCGTGAGCGGTCTCGACGAGGAGGCCACGAAGGGCATGGCGGTGTACATCGCCAACGGCTGCGGCAGTTGCCATATGGTGGCGGGCGTCGGAGCTCCCGGACCGGGGCCGGACCTCACGAACGAGGGGGCCAAGGGCTGGGACAACGCGAAGATGGTGGCGTGGCTCAAGGCGCCGAAGGCACCGATGCCGTCCTACGCATCGCTGTCGCCGGCAGACCTCGAGGCGCTGGCCACCTTCGTCAACGGGCTGGGGACGAAGTACAAGTAGGCCAGTCCCCACCTGTCGAACGGTCTTTCACGGGGTCCCGCAAGTGCGGGACCCCGGCCGTTTTGGGGGTTGGCGGGTCTACCATTCCAAGGCGATGAGGATCTTCCTGGGGGTAACCGGAGCGAGCGGCGCCCTCTACGGGGGGCGGGCCCTCGCAGCACTGACCGAGGCCGGTCACCACGTGGGCCTGTGCGTGTCGGATGCCGGCGCGCGGGTGATCAGCCACGAGGTGCTCGGAGAGGGCCCGAGGCCGCATTCCTATCGCGACGTGGCGGAGCGATTCACCACCATGTTCGCGCGCTCGCCGGGTGCCGTGGACCTGCTGGCGGGTGATGACATCGCCTGCTCCTTCGCATCGGGTTCGGCAGGCGCCCGGATGGCCCTGGTGGCCCCCTGCTCCACATCCACACTGGGTCGCATCGCGGGCGGCACCGGTGACAACCTGATCCACCGCGTGGCCGAGGTGATGCTGAAGGAGCGCGGCACGCTGGTGCTCATCCCCCGCGAGACCCCCGTGTCGCTCATCCAGCTTCGCAACATGGTCGCCGTCACCGAGGCGGGCGGCGTGGTGCTGCCGGCCTCACCCGGGCTGTACACCATGCCCGAGACCATCGAGGACATGGTCGACTTCGTTGTGGGCAAGGCGCTCGACGTGATGCGCATCGAGCACTCGCTGTTCCCCCGCTGGGGCCAGCCCGACGTGGCGGGAGTGCTGCCGGGGGACGACTCATGAGCACGGCGGCCATCGATCGCCGGGCGTTCGACACCATCGCGCCGCGCTACGACCTGGTGAGCGGGCTGCTGACCCTGGGGATGGGCGACCGCTGGCGCCGGGCGGCGGCCGAGGCGGCCGACCTCAGCGCCGGGCAGTCGGCACTCGACGCCTACACCGGCACCGGCGACCTGGCGCTCATGCTGGCCGACCGCGTCACCCCCCTGGGTCGCGTGGTGGGCGTGGACCACTCCCCCGAGATGATCGCCCGGGCGCGCGTGAAGGCCGCCGCATCGCATCGCCCATGCCGGTTCGAGGTGGCCGACTGCACGTCGATGCCCTTCGCCGACGATGAGTTCGACGCCGCCACGGCGTCGGGGGGGCTGAGGAGCCTCGACGACCCGGCGCGGGGAGTGGCCGAGTTGGTGCGCGTGGTGCGCCCGGGGGGTCGCGTGGTGATCCTCGAGATCACACCGCCCGACAGGCTGCGCGGGGTGCACGGCCGCGTCATGCGCTTCGCCACCCCCCTGGTTGGGGGCGCGCTCGGCGGCGACAGGGACGCCTTCCGCCACCTGGCGGACACCGTCGAGGGCGTGCCTGCGCCCGCCGACATGGCGGCAATCATGAGCGCCGCCGGCCTCAGCGACATCCGCTGGCGCAGGTTCGGCGGTGGCGTAGCCACGCTGCACCACGGGGTCGTGGCATGACCACCGCACCGCCGGTCCTCGACTTCGTACGCCCCTTCCAGCCCTGGATGACCCAGTGCGAGGAGATGCTCAGCCGCTTCGCCGGGGGCCACGTGCCGGAGGTCTCGGGTCCCGCCATGGACACCCTGGTGGCGGGCGGCAAGCGGGTGCGCCCCATGATGGTGTTCTGCTGCTCGTCACGAACCGAGGAGTTCCGCCTCCCCCTCGTCAGCGCTGCCGCGGCCGTGGAGCTGGTGCACATGGCCACGCTGGTGCACGACGACCTGATCGACGGCGCCACCACGCGCCGTGGCCACCCCACTGTGGCGAGGGCGCACGGTGCGGACGCGGCCATAAACGTTGGCGACTTCCTCTTCGCGCGCGCATTCGCCGAGCTGACCCGCGTGGGGTCTCCCGCCGCCGTGAGCGCCCTGGCCGATGCGTCGCTCGACCTGGCGCGCGGCGAGATGGACCAGCAGCGGGCCTCGGGCGACCTGGGCCTGCCGGTCGACGCCTACATGGCCCGGTGCCGCCGCAAGACCGGCGCGCTGTTTGCCGTGGCCTGCCGTCTGGGCGCGCTGCTCTCGGGCGGCTCGGACGAGGCCCAGCTGCGCCTGGCGTCGTTCGGCACCCACGTGGGCGTGGCCTTCCAGATCCTCGATGACATCCTCGACCTCGCCGGCTCGCCGTCAGACACCGGCAAGCGCCGCGGCACGGACATCCTCAGCGGCACCGTCACGCTGCCGCAGATACTCGCGATCGCCCTCGAGCCCACGCTGGGCAACGAGATCGGCCGCGTGGCGGCGGGTGGCGAGGGGCTCGAGGCCCTGTGCGATCGCCTGGCGGCGCACCCCGGCACGGCCGCGGCGCGCCAGTGGGCGTTCGACGAGGTCGAGCGCGCCGTGACGTCGCTCGACGGCGACATCGGTGGAGCCGACGCCGACGCCCTGCGGGTGATCGCCGCAGGAATGGTGGACAGGTACGCATGACGCGCGATGAGATCATCGCCATGCTCGAGGCACGCGACCCGCTTGCGGCGGCCGAGGGAATCGCGCCGCCCACGGAGGTCGGCTGGATGCGCGAGCCCGTCGATGCCGACGGGGTCGTGGAGGTGCGCTACGGGGCCGGCACCACGCCCGCCCAGGTGGCAGACCAGCTGCTCGCCGTGGCGCGCGACACATCGGGCGCGCGGGCCGTGCAGCTGGTGCCGGGCGACGACTCCGCCGAGCGGCCCGGGTCGTGGGGCAACGAGGACCTGCTGGTGACCGCGGTCGCGCGCCGGGTTCTGCCCGACGTGGCGATACGGCCCCACTGGCGCACTCTGGGCGGCCCCGCCTGCCAGGTGGCCGTGTCGTTCGGTGCCGACGAGTGGGTGATCCCGCAGGACGACGATGCCGACCCCGACCGCCTGGCGGCAGCGGTGGGCGCGGTGGCGGTGGCGCGATGAGCGACCTGCGCGTGGGACGCATCAGCGCCCTCAACATGTTCCCGGTGTACCACCACCTCGAGCAGGCGCACCTGCCGGGCGTCACCTTCACCGACGGCCTGCCGTCCAGGCTCAACGCCGCCATGCTCGACGGATCGCTCGACGTCTCGGCGATGTCCAGCATCGCCTACGCGCGAAATGCCGACCGCCTGCGGCTGCTGCCCGTGGGCTGCATCGCGTGCGAGGGCGCGGTCGACTCCATCCGCCTGTTCTCGCAGGTGCCGATCGACCAGGTGACGCGCGTGGCGGTCACGCCCCACAGCGCCAGCAGCGTCACCCTGCTGCGGGTGCTGCTGGGCCCCGACGTGCCGTTCAGGGTCCTGGCCCATGACGACGACGCGCCAGACGCCATTGCGGCCGGCGAGGCCGTGCTGCTCATCGCCGACGCCGCCCTGCTGGCCCACCGTGACGGGCTGGCCCGCCACTCCATCGACCTCGGCGAGGCCTGGCAGCAGCGCACGGGGCTGCCCATGGTGTTCGCCGTGTGGGCCGTGCGCGACGACGCCGCGGTGTCGCGGATGGCCGAGGTGGCCACCCTGTGCACGGCCATCGCCGACGCCGGTCATGCCTTCCGCGACGACCCCACGGGCATCGCGCACGTGGCCGCCGAGCGGTTCCCGTTCGACGAGCACTACATCCGCGGGTACCTGCAGCACCTGCGCTACGGGTTCGGCGACTCCGAGCGCGCCGGGCTGGCGCGCTTCCTCGAGCTGGCGCGCCGCGCCGGCGAGCTGCAGGACGTCCCGGCGCTGGAGGCCCTGGCCGCATGAGCACCGCCACGCCCACCCGCCACCACGAGGTGATCGAGCGCCTCGACGCCGGCGAGCGCCTGGACGACGACGGCGCCCGGGCGCTGCTGGAGTCGCGCGACGTGGTGGCCGTGGCCGCCGCCGCGCGGCGTGCGCGCGACCGCGTGACCAACCCGGACGAGGTCACCTTCGTCATCGACCGGAACGTCAACTACACCAACTTCTGCGTCACCGACTGCGACTTCTGCGCGTTCTACCGCCACCCGCGCGACCCCGAGGGGTACGTGCTGAGCAAGCCGGTGATCTTCCGGAAGATCGAGGAGACCCTCGACCTGGGTGGCACGGCGCTGCTGATGCAGGGGGGGCACCACCCGAACCTGCGCATCGAGTGGTACGAGGACCTCTTCCGCGACATCAAGCGCCGGTATCCGATCCACCTGCATGCGCTCTCGCCCAGCGAGGTGCTGCACATCGCCCACTACTCGAAGCTCGACCTGGGCGAGGTGCTCGACCGGCTCGTGGCCGCAGGGCTCGACTCCATCCCCGGGGGCGGCGCGGAGATCCTCGTTGACCGCGTGCGCGACGTCATCGCCCCGCGCAAGACCACCACGGCCGAGTGGATCGGCGTGATGCGCGAGGCCCACCTGCGAGGGCTGTCAACAAGCGCCACGATGATGTACGGCACCGTCGACTCGGTCGACGACCGCATCGAGCACCTGCGCGTGCTGCGCGAGCTGCAGGACGAGACCGGCGGCTTCAGGGCCTTCGCATGCTGGTCGTACCAGCCCGGGGGCTGCTCGGCGCGCGGCGACGACCACCTGGGCCTCACGGCGGCCGACTACCTGCTGATGAACGCCGTGGCGCGCCTGTACCTCGACAACCTGCCGCACATGCAATCGTCGTGGGTCACCCAGGGCCTGCGCATCGGCATGCTGGCCCTCGAGGCCGGATGCGACGACATGGGATCAATCATGATCGAGGAGAACGTGGTGCGCGCCGCCGGCACCCAGTTCACCCTCGACACCCCGCGCATGGTCGAGGCCATCGAGGCCACGGGCCGCCGCGCGGTGCAGCGCGACACCCTCTACCGCGTGGTGAAGCGCTACTGAGAGATGGGCAGGCCCGCCTGGCTCCAGGCGACGATGCCGCCCTCCAGGTTGACCAGGCCCGAGAAGCCCTCGTTCTCCTCGAGGTAGCGGCACACGTTCTCGGAGCGGCCACCGCTGTGGCAGCTGAAGATGACCGTGCGGTCGCGGGGCACCTCGGGCAGGCGGTCGAGCAGGTCGCCCATGGGGATGTGCACGGCGCCCGGGATGGCCGCCTGGGCCAGCTCGTCGTCCTCGCGCACGTCGATGATGACGGCGGTTCCGGCATCCATCGCCGCCTTGGCCTGCTGGGGGGTCATGAGTTCCATGCGTGCAACCTAGACGACCCCGGCGCCCACTTCGTCGGCCACCCGGTCCGCCTCGAACGACGACCTCACCAGCGGGCCGGCCTCCACGTGCGCCAGGCCGAGCGACTTCCCAAGCGCCGCGAGCGCCGGGTACTCCGCCGGCGCGTAGAAGCGCTCGACCGGCAGGTGCCCGGGTGACGGGCTCAGGTACTGGCCCACGGTGACCACCTCGCACCCGGCGGTGGCCAGGTCGGCGAAGACCCCGGCGACCTCCGGCAGCTCCTCGCCAAGGCCCACCATGATTCCGCTCTTCGTGGGCAGCCCCGCCCGCCGCGATCGCTCGAGCAGCTCGAGGGTGCGCTCGTACCGCGCGCCGGGACGCACCCGCCTGTACAGGCGGGGAACCGTCTCGGTGTTGTGGTTCAGAACGTCGGGCCTGGCCTCGATGACCGTGTCGAGCGCATCCCAGTTGCCGCGGAAGTCGGGGATCAGCACCTCCACCCGGGCATCCGGCAGGCGATCGCGCAGGGCACGGATGACCGCGGCGAAATGGGCGGCGCCGCCATCCGGCTGGTCGTCGCGGGCCACGGCGGTCACCACCACGTAGCGCAGGCCCATGGCCGCGGCGGCATCGGCCAGGCGGGCGGGCTCGCCGGGATCCGGCGGCAGCATCGGCTTGCCGGACGTCACGTCGCAGAAGCGGCACCCGCGCGTGCAGGTCTCGCCGGCGATCATGAAGGTGGCGGTTCCGCGGGTCCAGCAGCGCTGGATGTTGGGGCACGAGGCCTCCTCGCACACCGTCACGAGGCTCTCCTGGCGCATCAGCGACTTCAGCTGCACATAGCCGGGGCCGAACGAGCCCTTCTCCACGACCCACCGTGGCAGCCGGGCGCCATCCACCAGCTGGCGCAGCTGGTCGGGCGTCACGTCGACGGGATCAAGCGCATCAACGGGCCCGGCGCCCACCAGAACGTCACCGACGATGACATCGGGCACGGCGCCGCGATCGCGCGCCGCCGAGACGAGGGCGATCAGGTCCTCGTCGGCGACCGCGTCCACGCGGAAGGCGCGCTGCCTGCCGGAGTCCTCACCTGGGTGCGGCGTCACGCCCCTCAGGCTAGCCCAGCGGGCGTGGTCGGGGAGCGCATCGGGTAGCGTCCCCGCCCATGGTCCTGTCCGACCGCACCATCAGGGAGCAGATCGCCGCGGGGCGACTGGTCATCGACCCCTTCGACGACGCGCTGCTGCAGCCGTCGTCGGTTGACCTGCGCGTGTCCGACGCCTTCCGGGTGTTCCGCAACAACCGGCAGCCGTTCATCGACCCCAGCCTGCCCGAGGCAGACCTCACCGAGGTCGTCACCATCGCCGAGGGCGAGCCGTTCATCCTCCACCCTGGTGAGTTCGTGCTGGGATCCACGCTCGAGCGCGTGGGAATCCCCGACGACCTCGTGGCGCGACTCGAGGGCAAGTCCAGCCTGGGCCGCCTGGGGCTGCTCATCCACTCGACGGCCGGCTACATCGACCCGGGCTTCGAGGGCCAGATCACGCTCGAGTTCTCGAACGTGGCCAGCCTGCCCATCGCCATCCACGCCGGAATGCGCATCGGCCAGATCTCGTTCCTGCAGATGACCACCCCGGTCGACACCCCGTACCAGGGCAAGTACCAGGGACAGTCGGGGCCGACGTCCAGCCGCTCGCACCGGGACTTCCCCGGCTAGTACCGCCGGCGCAGGCGCTTGGTGCTGTAGCGCCGGTCGGCGGCGAGGCCGCCCACCACGGCCGCCAGCAGCGATCCCAGGGCGATGAGCAGTGCCGCCCCATCGGTGCCCGGGGCGAACTCGGGGCCGCCCGGGCCGCCGAAGACGGCCACGATTGCCAGCACCAGGCAGATCACGCCCCACAGCAACCAGCCGAACACCCACGCCGCCGTGGCGTTGAGGGCGCGGTGGTCGAGCGTGCGCACCCCCGACAGGAACCCGCCCACGAGGAAGGCCACGACGATCGCGGCCGCGCGCACCCAGAGGGCCGATCCGGACGATGCGGCGAGGCCGATGGTCCCGACCAGGCCACCCCAACCGACCGCCATGGGCTCGAGCCCTATGAGACCACCCCCCGCCATGTCGCCTGATTACGGGCCCATGCTAACGTCGATCCACGCGGATCCCCGCCGGGGATCCCCGACCAAGAGGTAAAACCCATGCCCTTCGGCATCGGCCCGCTCGAACTGATCATCATCCTGGCCATCATCCTGCTGGCCTTCGGAGCCAAGAGGCTGCCGGAGATCGGCAAGAGCCTCGGCACCGGCATGCGCGAGTTCAAGAAGGGCGTTACCGACGACAAGTCGGCCGACGAGAAGCTGACGGCGACCCAGTCCACGGACGCCGCGCTGCCGCAGAAGACCGACGAGACCACTCCCGCCGCCTAGCAGCGGGTCCCCCGCCCTGCTCATCCGGGCGGCGTGGCTGGTGCCCGTCGAGGGCCCGGTCGTCCGTGACGCATGCGTGCTGGTGCGCGACGGCGCCATCGAGGCCATCGGCCGCGAGCGCGACCTGCCGCCGTGTGACGGCGTGCCCGTCACCGACCTCGGCGATGCCATCCTCATCCCGGGCCTCGTGGACGCCCACTGCCACCTCGAGTGGGGGCTCATGGGAGGGCTGGTGCCCGATGCCCGCTTCGGCGAATGGCTTGGCGCGTTCGTGCACCGCACCGTGGACGTCACGCCCGTCGACCGCGAGCATGCCGCCCGCTGGGCGGCCATGACGGCCCTGCGCAACGGCACGACCACGCTGGCCGACTCGGGCCCCAGCGGCTTCGGCGTGAGCGCGGCGGGAGACGCCGGCCTCAGGGCAATCGTGCACATGGAGATCTTCGGGCGCGACACGGGCGCCGACGCCCGGGAGAAGGTTGTGCGCCACGGCGAGGCGCTGCTGCAGGCGCGCGACCAGGCCGGTTCGCGCGTAAGCGTGGGGGTGTCACCTCACGCGCCCTACACGGTCGGGCCCGAGCTCTGGAGCGAGGTGCTGGCCGACCCGATCCTCGGCGCGGGTTCGGTGGCGGCCCACATGGCCGAGTCACCCGACGAGGTAATGCTGCTCGATGAGGGCGTGGGCCCGCTGGTGGAGGCGATCCACTCCGTGGGTCGCGACCCCGCACGGTGGCCGGGAGGCGGGCCGGGAGTGGTGTCGCGCCTCGAGGCCGGAGGCGCCCTGACGCCGGGCCTCATCGCCGCGCACTGCGTGCAGGTCGACTCCGACGACGCCGGCATCCTCGCCGAGCACGGCGTGCGCGTGGCCCACTGCCCGCACTCGAACGTGCGGCTGCAGTGCGGCGACGCCCCGATCGAGTTGCTGCAGGTTCTCGGGGTGCCCGTGGGCCTGGGAACCGACAGCCCCGCGAGCGCGGGCTCGTACGACCTGCGCGATGAGGCCCGCTGGGCCGCCGAGGCCGCGGCGCGCCGGGGCGCGACCCCCATCGCGGCCGACATGCTGGCCCTGGCCACCATCGGGTCGGCCCGGGTCATCGGCATGGACGACCGCATCGGCTCGCTGGTGGCGGGCAAGCGCGCCGACATCGTGGCCATCCGCCCGTTCGACGGGGCACCCGTGCAGGCCGACCCGTCGCTGGTGGCGCTCGACCCGCGCTCGCGGGTGATCGCATCGTGGATCGACGGCGAGCAGGTATTCGGGCCGGATGGCCCCAACCGCCTGGACGCCGGTGCCATCGTTGCCGACGCCGACGAGGCCCGGCGCCGGATCATGTAGCGTCGCCGCGTGCTTTTCGACGGCAAGCGCCAGAAGGTGCTCACCAAGGTGGTCGCGATCGTCGCGATCGTCGCGTTCGCGGGCTTCGGCCTCGTGGCCGGCGGCCTCGCGGTGAGCGGCGGCTGCGGAACGGCCGACCCGCTGCAGCAGGCCATCGAGGAGGCCCAGGCGCGGTCCACCACCGCCCAGGGCGCCGTCACGTCGGCCCAGAAGGCCGTGAAGGCATCGCCCAAGAGCGCAGAGGCGAAGGCAGCCCTTGCCCAGGCGCGCACCGACCTCGCCGAGGCGAAGTCAACGCTTGCCCAGGCGCGCGTCGCGGTGAACCCGAACGACCCGCAGGCGCTGCAGGACGCCCTGGCGGCCACGAGCAGCGCCCCGGACAACGGGGACATCGTGCTCGGGCTGATCACCGTCGCGAGCGCGCAGAACAACCCGGGGGCAGCCCTGCCCGCGATCGCCGCCTACACGGCCCGCAACCCGCGGGACGCCCAGATGTTCGCCTACTGGGGCCAGACGGCCGAGCAGGCGGGCCAGCGCAACCAGGCGATCCTCGCCTACCAGCGCTTCCTGCAGCTGGCGCCCGACGACACACTGGCGCCGGACATCAGGAACCGCCTGAAGGACCTCGCCAAGCAGCCGGCCGCAACGGGCTGAAGCCCTTCCCACGCGCGCGCGCGTGGTGCTAGCGTGCCCGCGGGCCGTTAGCTCAGCTGGTAGAGCAGGGGACTCTTAATCCCAAGGTCGCAGGTTCGATCCCTGCACGGCCCATCGTCCGAACAGCAGCCTGGATGTACCGAAGGAGCGCCGCCGGAAGGCGGCGTTTCGCGTTCCCGGGGCGGAACCCCGAAAGGCTCCCGTAACGACATGCGGGGGCGTTTTCCTGCTCGCAGCGGGAAACCACGGGCCCTGAAATGCCCGCTCAGAGCGGTATTGGGTATTTGATCCACCCCCCCGGATGGATAGGGTGCCCGTCCCACCCCAGACAGGGTCCGTGATCACCCGGCCGTCCGCCTGCGCGGGCCGCCACCCCGGACCTCCACCCCGACGGGGAGAACCGTCCTGCTTCAGCGCCTCGCCATCGCGCTCGCCGCATCCGCCCTGATGGGCGGCGTGCTCGCCTCCGGGGCATCGGCCGTGATGCCGACGGCCATGCCGGGCCAACCTGTATCGGCGGCGCCGGCCGGATCGCCAGCGGGTTCCGCGCCTGCGTCCCGGCCGGTCGGGGCCCCGGTGGTGTCGAACCCGGCATTCGCGATTCCCGCGGTGCTGCCGCACCGCACCACCGAGGCGTCGGCGTACAGCGCGTGGGATGAGGGCAACTTCTGCCCGGGGCTGCCGCAGACGCGCATGATGGACCTGACGGTGGGCAGCGACCTGGTGCCCTGCGGCGCCTACGTGCGCGTATGCCTGATGTCGGGCAAGCGGTGCGTGGTGGCCCGCAGGACCGACTGGGGCCCCGGGCTCACGGCGAAGCGGCGCCTCGACATGAACCTGGGTGTCATCCGCGCGCTCGGCTACCGGTCGCTGTATCACTGGGGCGCACGGCAGGTGCGCTGGGAGCCCGCGGGCAATCCCGGCCGCACGGTGGCCTCCACGCGGTAAAACCAAACCGAACACCGGGAATAAAAGTCTCTAAACCTTGACTTGTTTTCGGTGTTTCCTCTAGGGTCCCGCCTCCGCGCCCACCCGGGCGCGTTCTGACGGCGTACCACGAGGAGACCACGGGTGAGCACGATCGGCTGGCGCGACCGCCTGGAGGGGCAGATGCCCCCGGACCTGGCGGAGGAGATCGACGTCTTCGAGGCACAGGTCGAGCTGCGCAAGGATGGCCGCGTCGACGAGCGCGTGTTCGCCGAGACGCGCCTTCGCCGTGGCGTCTACGGACAGCGCTACGACAACGGCCAGCGTCACGACGGCGTGGAGCACCGCAGCCTGGAGTTCCCCTCCGGAGGCCTGACCAAGGGCCCAGAGACCCTCTGGGACGCACCGGGCATGCTGCGCATCAAGGTGCCGTGGGGCGGCCTGACCCCGCTGCAGATCGACGTGCTGGCCGAGCTGGCCGAGGAGTACTCGGACCACATCCTGCACATCACCACCCGCCAGGACATCCAGCTGCACTACGTGCACATCGAGGAGATGCCCACGGTCATGCGCCGGCTGGCCGCGGTGGGCATGACCACCCGCGAGGCCTGCGGCAACGGCGTGCGCAACCTCACGGCCTGCCCGCTGGCGGGCGTGTGCCGCACCGAGTCGTTCGACGTGACCCCGCACTCCGAGGCCCTCTTCCGCTTCCTGCTGGGCCACCCCGACTGCCAGGACTTCGGACGCAAGTTCAAGATCGCCTTCTCGGGCTGCGCCGACGAGGCCTGCGGCCTGGTGATGATGCACGACCTGGGCGCCATCGCCCGCACGGACATCGTCGACGGCGAGCCCGTGGACTCGTTCGATGTCTACGTGGGTGGCGGCCTCGGCACCACCCCGCACCAGGCGAAGCTGCTTGCCGGGCGCGTGCCGCTGGGTGAGCTGCTGCCGACCGTGCAGGCGGTGTCGCGCGTGTTCGCGCGCCTGGGCGAGAAGCAGAACCGCAACCGTGCCCGCATAAAGTTCCTGGTCACGCAGGTGGGCATCGAGGAGTTCAGCCGCCTCGTGCGCGAGGAGCGGGAGATCCTCCCCTACGACGAGCGCTGGACGGCCCACCTGGACGACGGCCTGCCGCCCGAGCACCCCGCGCGCGTGGTGGACAGCGGCGCCGAGGACGACGACTCGACCGCCGCCTTCCGTGCCTGGCGCGAGGTCAACGTGTACCTGCAGCGCCAGCCCGGCTACGCCGTGGTGACGATCCCGCTGCCGCTGGGCGACATCGCGTCGGGCCAGGCCCGCCTGCTGGCCGACGTGGCCCGCCGCTTCGTGGGCGACACCGTGCGCACCACCGTTGAGCAGAACATCGTGTTCCGCTGGGTGCGCCTGGAGGATCTGCGCGAGCTGCACACGGCGCTGGCAGAGATCGGCATGGCCGACCCCTACGCGGAGACCATCGTCGATGTGACGTCATGCCCCGGCACCGACACCTGCAAGCTGGGCATCTCGGCATCCCGCGGCCTGGCCGGCGAGCTGCGCGAGCGCCTGGCCGCCCGGTCGGAGGAGCTCGACGAGGCCATCAAGGGCCTGCGCATCAAGGTGAGCGGGTGCTTCAACTCGTGCGGCCAGCACCACGTGGCCGACATCGGCTTCTTCGGCAACAGCCGCAAGAGCGCCGGCCGGGTGGTGCCCCACTTCCAGGTGGTGCTGGGCGGCCAGTGGCAGAACAACGCCGGCTCGTACGGCCTGGCCGTGGGCGCGATCCCCAGCAAGCGCATCCCCGAGGTGGTCGACCGCATCACGGGCCAGTTCGTTGCCGACCGCCTGCCCGGCGAGTCGTTCCTCGACTGGAGCGCGCGCACGGGCCGCAAGGGCCTTGCCGCGATCATCGAGGACCTCAAGCAGATCCCCGACTACGAGGACGACCCCGGCCTGTTCAGCGACTGGGGCAACCCGCGCGAGTTCTCGATCGGCGACATCGGCGTGGGTGAGTGCGCCGGCGAGGTCATCTCGTCTACGGACCTCGAGCTGTCGTTCGCCGAGAGCATCGCGTTCGAGGCGCAGGTGGCGCTGGAGGACGGCGACATCGCCCGAGCAGACGACCGCGCGTACCGGTCGATGGTGACCGCGGCGCGGGCCCTGGTGCGCACCGAGCTTCCCGACGTGCCGGAGGAGGACGATGTGATCGTGCGCGAGTTCGACGCGCGCTTCGTCGAGACCGGGCGCTTCCAGGACCGCTTCGCGCACGGCAAGTTCGCCCGTCCGCTGCTCGACCGCCACGCCGGCGGCGGCGCCTCGACCACCGAGGAGCACGCCCGTTCGTTCGTGGAGGAGGCGCAGCTGTTCATCGACGCCGCCCACCAGTGCCAGATCCGCATGGCCGGCGCGACCTCGGCCACCCAGTAGGCAGACCGGACCGACAGGAGACAGGAATGGAACCGCACCGCATCTCGGTGAAGCTGTACCTCGACGGCCCGGCCCCGCTGGACCCCGAGGCCGTCGTGCCCGCCTTCCACCGGTTCATCCGCGAGGACGCCGTGGGTGGCATCCCGATCGACGTCGCGCGCTACGCGCACGTGGTGAACGGCCCGGGCGTGATGATCGTGGGCCACCAGCTCGACTTCGCAATCGACCTGGCGGAGGGCCGACCCGGCATCTCCGTCACGCGCAAGCGCGACGCCACCGGGGGCCTGGCCCAGCAGGTGCGCGAGCTCGCCGCCTGGGCCGCACGGCTGTCGCTGCTGCTGCAGGACGACGACGCCGTGGGCGCGGCCGCCCGGGTGGGCACGGGCGAGGCGCTCGTGACGATCCTCGACCGCTACGAGGCACCGAACGACGACCAGACGCTGGTGCGGGCCGAGCCCGCCCTGCGCGAGGCCTTCGAGCCGCTGTCGGAGGGCTCCGGCGTGGAGGCAACCCGTGTGGGCACAGGGCGCGATCCGTTCGCGGCGCGCGTCACCATCGGCTCACCGAGGCCGCTCGAGGAGTGGGCAACGGGCGCGGCAGCGCTCGCGTGACCGATAGACGGGCACGGGGCGGCCAAGTAAGCCACACTGCCGCCCCGTGAACGTCCCTCTCTGGGCATGGATCGCGCTCGTGCTCGGCACGGTCGTGGTCATCGCCGTCGACCTGCTCTTCATCTCGAAGGGCGACAAGGAGATGGGCCTCCGCACGGCCCTGACCTGGACGGGCGTGTGGCTGGCCCTCGGCCTGTCGTTCGCATTGGTGGTGGGCTTCGCGTTCGACACGAAGTACGCCACCGAGTACCTGTCGGGCTTCCTGCTCGAGTACTCGCTGTCGATGGACAACGTGTTCGTGTTCATCGTGCTGTTCAGCTTCTTCGCGGTGCCACAGGCCGCGAAACTCAGGGTGCTGACCATCGGCATCCTGATCGCCCTCGGATTGCGTCTGATCGCGATCCTCGTGGGCGGCGTGCTCATCGCGAAGGCCGAGTGGGTGCTCTACATCTTCGGCGCGTTCCTCATCTACACCGCATGGAAGCTGCTGAAGCACGCCGACGAGCCCGCGAACCCCGAGGACTCGGCGATCCTCAAGTTCCTCAAGAAGCGGATGCCGTTGACAGGCACGTACGAGGGCCGCAAGTTCCGCGTGAAGGTGGACGGCAAGGTGATGTACACCACCCTGGCCGTGGTGCTGGTGATGCTCGCCGGCACCGACCTGGTGTTCGCCCTCGACTCCATCCCCGCGGCCTTCGGGGTCACGCGCGAGCCCTTCCTGGTGTTCGCGGTGAACGCCTTCGCCCTGATGGGCCTGCGGTCGCTGTTCTTCGTGCTCGAGGGGCTGGTCGACCGCTTCCCGTACCTGTCGTACGGACTGGCCATCGTGCTCGCCTTCGTCGGGGCCAAGATGCTGGTGAAGGACTTCTGGCACCCGCCCATCTGGCTGTCGCTGGCCATCATCGTCGTGACCCTGGGCGCCAGCATCATCTACTCGTGGATCAAGACGAAGCCGCCCGCGGGACCCGCCGCACCCGCCTGACACAGGTCCCCGTACCGCGCTGATCACCCGGCCCGGGCCCGGCGCGGGGTTACCATGGGCCGCCGGTGGATCAACTCTCCGTCGTATCCCTTGCCGTGGCCTTCGCCGCCGGCTTCGTCTCGTTCGCCTCGCCGTGCGTGCTGGCGCTCGTCCCCGGATACCTGTCGTTCATCTCCGGGGTGCCGGCCGACCAGGTGGAGCAGCGGTGGAAGGGCGTCCTCCGTCCCACCGCGGCCTTCGTCATGGGGTTCGCGGTCATGTTCGCGCTGTTCGGTGCGAGCGCAGGGCTGATCGGCCGTTCGCTCGCCCGCGATCGCGACGTGCTCAACCTGGTCGCGGGAATCATCCTCATCGTGTTCGGCATCGCCATGGTGGTGCTGCCGCGCATGGGGTGGTTCCAGGCCGACCGCCACGTGCGGCTGTCGCGCCGGCCCGAGACGCTCGTGGGGGCGGGCCTCGTGGGAGCCGCCTTCGCAGCCGGCTGGACACCCTGCATCGGGCCCATCCTCGGCAGCATCCTCACCTACGCCGCGCCCACGGGGTCGCCGCTGGCCGGGGCGCTTCTGCTGTTCGTCTACTCGCTCGGGCTGGGAATCCCATTCCTGCTCGCCGGCATCTTCATGACCCAGACCCTCTCGGCGTCGAAATGGCTGCGAAATCGCTGGTACGCGGTGAACGCCATCGGGGGTGGGCTCATGGTGGTGCTCGGCATCATGGTGCTCACCGGTAACCTCGAGCGCATCACCCAGCGACTCGCAACCATCGGTTTCGCCGGCCTCTAGGAGCCCTCGTGCGCATTGTGTCCCTCGTGGGGAACCGGCCCCAGTTCGTCAAGGCCGCGCCCCTCTGCATCGCCCTCCGTGCCCAGGGGGAGGAGATCCTCGTGCACTCGGGCCAGCACTACGACCCCGAACTGGCCGACCTCTTCTTCGACGAGCTGGGGATCCCCAGCCCCGACCACGCACTCGACGTGGGGCCCGGGACGCCCGTGCACCAGATCGCCATCATGATGGAGCGGTTCGAGCACGTGGTGCGCGATGAGAAGCCCGATGCCGTGCTGGTGTACGGCGACACCACCACCACGCTCGCGGGCGCGCTGGTGGCGGCCAAGTGCGGGATCCCCCTGGCGCACGTGGAGGCCGGCCTCCGCTCGTTCGACAAGACCATGCCGGAAGAGCAGAACCGGGTGGTCACCGACCACCTGTCCGACGTCCTGCTGTGCCCCACCCGCCAGGCCGTGGACAACCTGGCAGCCGAGGGCATCACCCACGGCGTGCACCTGGTGGGCGACGTCATGTTCGACGCAGGCCGCATGTTCGCGCCGCTGGCCGAACACCGCGGCGCCCCGGCTGCCCATGGTCTGGAGCCCGGCGGATACCTGCTGGTCACCATCCACCGTGCCGCCGCCACCGACACCCCCGAGGCGCTCGGCGCCATGGTGCAAGTGCTGTCGTCGCTGGGACGCCCGGCGATCTTCCCCGTGCACCCGCGCACCCGGGCGAAGCTGCAGGCCGGCGGCCGGTGGGATGCCCTGCAGGATGTGCCGGGGCTCATCCTGGCGCCGCCCGTCGGCTACCTCGACTTCACCAGCCTGCTCATGGGTGCCGAAGCCGTGGTCACGGACTCCGGCGGGGTGCAGAAGGAGGCCTACTTCCACGGCGTGCCGTGCGTGACGCTGCGCGACACCACCGAGTGGGTCGAGACGGTGGAGGGCGGGTTCAACACCCTCACCGGCATGGACCCGGCCAAGGTGCAGGCGGCGCTGGCCGAGCTCTCCATGCCGGCTGAGCGCCCGCCGTACTACGGCGACGGCCACGCGGCAGACGCCATCGCGCGCGCCGTGGTGGCCGAACTGGGCTAGAGGAAGGTTCCCGTCGGGCCCTCGTCGTGATCGTCGGCCGACCTGCCCCGCGGCAGTGCGTAGGCGTCCTGTATGCCCATTCCCGCGATGAGCGCGTTGGGGCGGATCATCAGGAAGATGCGCGAATCGCGCTCGTCCTCGGCCATCGCCCACCGGTGGGCCTCGAGCCGGTCGACGATGCCCAGGCCCAGGCCGACCCCGGCCACCAGCGCGGCCGTGCCGCCGATCTCGCTGATGAGGGTGTCGAGCACCAGCAGGGTGCCGACCCCGAGGAACATGATGGTGGCGGCCCGCATGCGGCGCTCGCGGCCGTCGGCGATGGTCTCGTGCACCACCGAGCGCGGGGGGCGCAGGGTGAGCATGCCGTGGGCGAATCGGCGCCGGCTGGTGATGGCGCCGAGCACGAAGGCGAAGACCAGTGACGCCAGGAAGATGACGCCCGCGGGCAGTGGTTCGACGGGTCCGTCGAAGAGCCAGACGATGATCCAGTACGAGAGGGCGGCGAGTCCGAGCGACGTGAGCACCTGCCCACGCCACCTGACCTCGTCGTCCGCGCGCACGATGCGGGGGAGCCCCGCAAGCGCCGCATCGGCCATAGTGGCTACGATACCGCCGCTGTCCACGCCGAGAACGAACATCCCCGGCGGTCCACTGTGACCGCCCCCGCGCCGCGCGTCGGCGTCATCGGCCTCGGCTATGTCGGGCTGCCGCTGGCGGTCGTGTTCGCCGAGGCGGGCGTGCCCGTTGTCGGCCTGGACGTGGTGGACGAGAAAGTGGCCGCGATCAACCGCGGCATCTCGCACATCGAGGACGTCCCCTCAGAGCGCCTGGCACCGCTGGTGCAGGCCGGAACGCTTCGCGCCAGCACCGACCTGGACGAGCTGCCCGCGCTCGAGGCCATCATCATCTGCCTGCCCACGCCGCTGAACGAGCACCGCGAGCCCGACCTGGGCGCCGTGCTGGGCGCCGCCCGCGACATCGCCCCGCGCCTGCAGCGCGGCCAGGTGGTGGTGCTCGAGAGCACCACCTACCCCGGCACCACCCGCGATGAGCTCGCGCCACTGCTCGAGGAGTACGGGCTCACCGCGGGCAGGGACTTCCACCTGGCCTTCAGCCCCGAGCGCGTGGACCCCGGTCGCGAGGACTGGACCACCCGGTCGACCCCCAAGGTGGTGGGCGGCCTCACCCCGGCGTGCACCGAGAAGGTGCTCGAGGTCTACGGGCTGGCGTTCGACACGCTGGTGCCGGTGTCCACCCCCGAGGTGGCCGAGATGACCAAGATCCTCGAGAACGTCTTCCGCAGCGTGAACATCGCGCTGGTCAACGAGACCGCGGTGCTGTGCGACCGCATGGGCGTGGATGTGTGGGAGGTCATCGACGCCGCGGCCACCAAGCCGTTCGGGTACATGCCCTTCCGTCCCGGGCCGGGCCTGGGCGGCCACTGCATCCCGATCGACCCCTTCTACCTCACGTGGAAGGCGCGCGAGTACGACTTCCACACCGAGTTCATCGAGCTCGCGGGCAAGGTCAACTCGCAGATGCCCTACTTCTGCGTGGCCAAGCTGGCACGGGCGCTCAACGACCACGAGAAGTCGCTCAAGGGCTCGGACGTGCTGGTGATCGGGGTGGCCTACAAGGCCGATGTGAACGACATGCGTGAGAGCCCTGCCCTCAAGGTGATCTCCCTGCTGCTCGAGCGCGGCGCGAACGTGACCTACCACGACCCGCATGTGCCCGAGCTGGAGGCCGGGCACGGGCTCGACGTGGCGATGACCGGCGTGGACCTGACCGACGAGGCGCTCGCCAGCGCCGACGCCGTGGTGGTGGTGACCGCGCACTCGGGAATCGACTGGCAGCGCGTGGCCGACCTGAGCCGGCTGGTGGTGGACTTCCGCAACGCAGTTCCGCGAGGGGAGAACGTGTGGACCCTGTGACGCCGTTGCGCGTGGCGGTTGTGGGCATGTCGTACTGGGGCCCCAACCTGGCCCGCAACTTCGACCGCATCGAGGGCTCCGAGCTCCGCTGGGCCTGCGACCTGGACGAGGGCCTGCTCGACCGCCACCGCTCGGCCTTCCCGCGCACGAGGTTCACCACGAACCTCGACGAGGTGCTGGCCGACCCCGAGACCGACGCGGTGGTCATCGCCACGCCGGTTCCCACCCATGCCGCCCTGGCCCTGAAGGCGATCGCCGCCGGCAAGCACGTGTTCGTGGAGAAGCCCCTGGCGCTGACCGCGGCCGACGCCCGTGCCGTGGCCGAGGCCGCCGAGGCCGCGGGTGTGACCTGCATGGTGGACCACCTGCTGGTGCTGCACCCCGGCGTCACCAAGGTGAAGGAGCTGGTCGACACCGGCCACCTGGGCGACGTGCACTACCTGTACGGCAACCGGCTGAACCTCGGCATCGTGCGCAAGGACGAGAACGCCCTGTGGAGCCTCGGGCCGCACGACATCAGCGTGATGCTGCACATCGTGGGCGAGCGGGCGGTCGAAGTGTCGGCCACCGGTGCCTGCTACCTGCAGGAGGGCGTGGAGGACGTCGTGTTCGGGCGCATCCTCTTCGAGAGCGGGGTCATCGGCCACCTGCACCTGTCGTGGCTCGACCCCCACAAGATGCGCCGCATGACGGTGATCGGCTCGGAGCGCATGGTGGTGTTCGACGACATGGAGAGCGAGCGCAAGATCACCGTGTACGACAAGGGGCCCGTGCCGCGCACCGGTGAGTACGGCGAGTACATCCAGGTGCGCTCCGGCGACATCTTCAGCCCCAAGATCGACGGCGCCGAGCCGCTCAGGCTCGTGTGCCAGCACTTCCTCGACTGCATCCGCACCGGCAGCGCGCCCATCGCCGACGCATGGGCCGGGCTGGCCACCGTGGATGTGCTCGAGGCCATGGACCGATCCCTCTCGGAGGGCGGCCGACCCATCACCCTGGAGGGGGCATCCCGATGAGCCGCGAGAACCTGGTGCTGGGCGAGGGCGTGCAGATCGCCGACGACGCCGAGATCGGCGCCAACGTGGTGATCCACGCGGGCACCGTCATCGGCGCGGGCTGCGTGATCCAGGACAACGTGGTGCTGGGCAAGACGCCCAAGCTGGCCAGCCGCTCGACCGCCAAGAAGAAGGACCTGCCCGGTCTGGTGCTGGGCGAGGCCGTCACGGTGTGCTCGGGGGCAGTGGTGTTCGCCGGCACCACCATCGGCGCGCGCACGGTCATCGGCGACCAGGCCTTCGTGCGCGAGAACGTCACGATCGGCGAGGACTGCGGCGTCGGCCGTGGAGTGTGCATCGAGAACCAGGTCGGAATCGGCTCACGGTGCTCAATTCAGAGCAACTCGTACATCACCCGTCTGTCCACGCTGGAGGACGACGTCTTCATCGCCCCCTGCGTCACGACGACCAACGACAACTTCATGGGGCGCACCGAGGCCCGCCACGGCCTGCTGATGGGCGCGACCATCCGCAGGGCGGCGCGCATCGGCGGCGGCGTGGTGATACTCCCCGGCATCGAGATCGGCGAGGAGGCCTTCGTGGCCGCCGGCGCCCTGGTGACCAAGGACATCCCGGCCGGCAAGCTGGTGGCCGGCCTGCCCGCGCGTGTGTGGCGTGACGTTCCCGAAGAGGAACTACTCGGCAACCAGTAGCGGCTGGCCTACCCCGGTCCGCCGGCCAGGCGCTCCATCCGCACCAGGAGGGCGGCCGACGGCGTGACCGTGCCCCGTGCGTAGGTGCTGAGCCTGGATGCAGACGTGCCGATCTCGCGGGCGAAGGCCGCGGCGGTCAGGCCGGACCGGGCGATGCACGTGCGAACCCGTGCCGCGGCCTCGGCGCGGTCGGCCTGATCCTCCTGCCGGCGGGCGTCATCCAGGACCAGCCGGAACAGGCGGGTGGCGCCATCGGGGTCGGCCCGGTCGAGATAGGCGGCGACGGACCGGGCGACCACCCCGTGAGGGCGGGCGCGAAGTTCCGCGAACACCGGGCGCCAGTCGTCAACGAGGCCTCGCTCGATCACGATCACCAGGGCCTCGTGCGGCCAGGTGGCGATGGGATCCCCGGGGGATGCATCGACGTTGCGGAAGGCCACGCTCACGAGCGCCCCTCCGCGAGGTCCATGGCCAGGGCCTCGCAGGCGCTCACGACGGCGCGCCAGTCGTGCCAGCGCTCATCAAGCCGCTTGTAGCGGTGGAGTTCGCGCGTGACGACATCGTCGCGGGGGGAGGGATCGGCGAGGTGCATGACGAGCGACGTGAGCACCGACCCGTGTTCCCCCGAGCGATCGTCGTAGTAGTCATCGATCACGGACAGGGCCTCGTGGGTGCGGGTGGGCCCGAGGTGGTCGGCAAGGGCGACCACGTCGAGGTAGTCGCGTACCTGATTGCGCTGCACCACCAGGTACGCCTTGACCCTCAGCATGTCGTCCGCCGTCGGCGCAACCACCACGAGCCCATCGCCGAGATCGACCGCCACGGTCTCGAGCGGCCGGGTACGACGCATCTGGCGAAGACCGGCCTCGATGCCACCGAGTGACCCCATGATGGTCATCGGCGGCCGGGATGCACGCACGGACGTGGCCCATCCATCAGTCGCCTCGACGGCCTCGAGCACATCCTCGTACCTGCGCGCGAGATCGGCGATCACGTGGTCGTGGTCGAACGAATCGCGGTGACCCGCGTGCAGAGCAGCAGCTGCTCCTCCCACGAGCACCGCGTCGGGCACGACCTGCTGCAGGCGCGCTGCTGAGCGCAGCACCTCATCGAGCTCCGGCGCACCGGACGTCCTGTCGTCTGCGGCCATGGGTGAATATTATCAGTTCCGATACTTGTTGTACGCGGGCAGCGGGCCGGCCCGGCCCGTATCGTCGCCGTCGCCAAGGGGAGTACCCCGCAAGCGCGCGGTCGTCACTACGGACCTTCGTCCCGGCCGCGCCGCCCCTCACGGGGTGGGAGAGACCTCGGCTCGACATCCATTGATCGAGCGGAGGTTGTGCGGCGTTGAACGAGGCCCTGGATTTCGCTGTGCCCCTGTGGGCGTGGTTCGCCCTCGGCGGAGCCATCGTGGTGATGCTGGCCATCGACCTGTTCCTGCATCGCGACGACCACGTGGTGTCGTTCCGCGAGGCCGCCATCTGGAGCGCCATCTGGATCGCCGCGGGGCTGGGCTTCGGCCTGGTGCTGCTGTGGTGGCAGGGCGGCGACGCGGCGGCCACCTACTACTCGGCCTATCTCATCGAGAAGGCGCTGTCGGTGGACAACGTCTTCATCTTCGCCCTGATCTTCGGCTACTTCGCGGTGCCCGAGCGGTACCAGCATCGCGTGCTGTTCTGGGGGGTCATCGGGGCGCTGCTGATGCGCCTGGTGTTCATCTTCGTGGGCTCGGGGCTGCTTCAGGCCTTCTTCTGGACCGCCTACCTGTTCGGCGTGTTCCTCATCTACACCGGCTGGCACATGGCCTTCCGCCACGACCAGCCGAAGGACCCCGACAACAACCCCATGGTGCGGCTGATGCGCCGCTTCATGCCCGTGAGCGACGGCTATGAGGGCGGGAAATTCCTCACCCGCATCAATGGCAAGGTGGGCGCCACCATGCTGCTGGTGGCGCTGGTGGCCATCGAGTCGAGCGACCTCATCTTCGCCATCGACTCGGTGGCGGCGGTGCTGGCCATCACCACCAACACGTTCATCGTGTGGGCATCCATCGCCATGGCCGTGCTGGGCCTGCGGGCGCTGTACTTCTGCCTGGCCGGGCTGCTGCGCAGGTTCACCTACCTGCACTACGGGCTGGCGTTCCTGCTGGCGTTCGCCGGCCTCAAGCTGATCCTCTCGGAGACCCCGGTGGGCAAGCTGCCCATCTGGCTGTCGCTGTCGGTGATCATCGGGGCGCTGGCGATCTCGATCATCGTGTCGCTCATCGCGACCCGCGGACAGGACGAGCCCCCCCATGGGGATGGGATGCACGCGGGGGGGTCTGCCGCGCGCTGATCCGCTGTTACCGTCGCCCGCATGTGGCGCCTTCTCGCAGTGCTGGCGGGGGTGCTGGCGCTGTGGCCGGCCGCCAGCGGCTGGGCGGTGGTCGGGGGCACCCCGGCCGACCCGGGCACCGGCGACCACGTGGTGGCCCTGCTCGAGGTCGGCGCCGAAGGCGCGCGGGCGGGCCAGTACTGCACCGGCACGCTGCTCGACCCGCAGTGGGTTCTGACCGCGGCGCACTGCGTGCACGGCGTGCGGCCCGACCAGGTCGAGGTGGCCGTGGGCCGCACGCAGTTGTCCACCATCACGCCGGGTGACCGCTACGCCATCGACGCCATCGCCGGGTACCCGCTGTACGACCCGCGCAGATGGGGCCACGACCTGGCGCTCGTGCACCTGACGCGCCCCGTGCCGCCGGCGATCAGCCCGGCAGAGGAGCGCTACCAGCGCGGGCCGAGGGCGTCGTACGCCGGATCCGGGTGGGTATCGGGCTGGGGCGCCACCGTGCAGGCGCCCACCGGCAGCGACACGCTTCTGACCGGCCTCATCTCGGTGTCCACGCCGGCGCAGTGCAGGTCGCTGGGCGCTCCATGGGGAACCATCTGCGGCACCATGCCCTTCACCAACGAGGCCGCTGCCTGCTGGGGTGACAGCGGCGGCCCGCTCGAGAACCAGGGCATCCTGATCGGGATCGTCTCGTTCGGTCCGGAGGGCTGCGACAACTCCTCACCCACCGCCTACACCCACGTGGGCACCTACAGCACGTGGATCGACTGGGTGCGCTCGGGCGGCGACCCCCGGGTCAGCCTTCCCGAAGTCACATCCATCAGCGCCAGGCAGATCCCCGGTACCCGGTGGACCCGGCTCACCATGAGGTGGTGCCAGTCGGGTGGCGTGGGCCACAGGGTGGTCACCGGCTTCCGCTCGGCCCACTCGGGAGGTGGCTGGCACTACTCGCGGGCCCGCTCGCGCACCATGAGGTCGCGCTGCGGGGCCTACGCGGTGGAGCACCGCCATGAGCACCGCCGCGGGTCGGTGCTCACCGTGTTCGCCCAGATCCGCGATGCCACCACCGGCATGCGGTACTGGTCGACCTACCCCACCCGCCTGCGCATCCGCTGATCAGCCGGTGACGGCGGGGCGGGCGCGGGCGGCGCCCGTCTCGATGCGGCCAATGGCGTTGCCCGCGAGTTCGGTGAACCACACGTTGCCGTCGGGGCCGTCGGTGATGCCCAGCGGGCCCGCGCCCTTCCGGAGCCCGCGTGAGAACTCCGTGACCACGCCCTCCGGGGTGATACGGCCGATGGAGTTGCCATCGGGCTGGGTGAACCACAGGTTGCCATCGGCTGCCGACGTGATGAGGCCCGGCCTGGAGCCCTTCGAGATGCCACTGCGGAACACCGTGACCCGCCCGGCCATGGTGATGCGCCCGATGGCGTCAGCGTTGTTCATGGTGAACCACATGGCCCCATCCGGGCCGCGGGTGATGCCCGCGGGCTTGGACGCCCGGGGGATTCCACGGCTGAAGCGGGTCGCCGATCCCGAGGGGGTCACCCGGTAGATGGCGTTGCCGGGAACATCCTTCGCGCCGTTCCACGCACCGGTCACCCAGAGGTTGCCGTCGGGACCCGTGGAGATGTCGAACGGGCCCGACCCCTGCTGGATGCCCTTCGAGAACGTGGTGGTGGTACCGGCCATGGTGATGCGGCCCACCGCGCTGGCGCCGAGCTCGGTGAACCACACGGTGCGGCCCGGGCCCCAGGTGATGCCCGAGGGCGCGGGAGCAGCGCCGGCACCGGCCGTGGGGTCGATTCCTGGCCCGAACTCGGTCACCACCCCGCGCGGGGTGATGCGCGCGATGCGCATGCCGGCGAGCTCGCTGAACCACAGGTTGCCGTCGGGGCCCGCCGTTATTCCGAAGGGCCGGGCGCCCTCCGAGATGCCCGCGCGGAACTCCGTCACCCGCCCACGCACCGTGATGCGCCCGATTCCGTAGTTGTCATCGCCGGCCTGCGTGAACCACAGCGCGCCGTCGGGGCCGTTGGTGATGGCCAGGGGAGCAGAAGCCTTCGACAACCCCCGCGAGAACTCCGTGATGTCCCCCACCGCGCCAAGGGCGCCGGCACCCGGGACAAGCGTGCACGCCGCGACCGCCAGGGCGGCGCGGGGGATCATCGGGTCGTGCGCTCTGCGTAGTTCTTCGAGTACCACTCGGCGTACTCACCGCTCTTGATGGGCTCCCACCAGGGACGGCCGTCGCGGTACCACTCGACCGTCGACGCGAGACCCCCGTCGAAGTCCACCTGCGGCGACCACCCCATGGCGCGCATCTTCGAGGTGTCGAGCGCGTAGCGGCGGTCGTGGCCGGGACGGTCCTCGACGTAGGTGATGAGGTCGTCCGAGGCGCCGGTGTGGGCGAGGATGCGCCGGGTGATCTCCAGGTTGGGCCACTCGTTCCCGCCGCCCACGTTGTACACCTGGCCGGCCTCGCCGTTCTCCATGGCGAACCAGATGCCCTCTGCGTGGTCGCGCACGTGGATCCAGTCGCGCACCTGCTGGCCGTCGCCGTACACGGGCAGCGGCAGGCCGTCGAGGGCGTTGGTGATGAACAGCGGCACGAGCTTCTCGGGGTACTGGCGCGGGCCGTAGGTGTTCGACCCGCGCGTGATGACGATGTCGTAACCGAAGGTGTGATGGATCGCCAGGGCCTGCAGGTCGCCGCCCGCCTTGCTGGCCGAGTAGGGCGACGACGGGCGGATGGGGTCGTCCTCGCGGAACGCGCCGGTGGGGATCGACCCGTACACCTCGTCGGTGCTCACCTGCACGAACCGGCGCACGCCGGCCTTTCGCGCCGCCATGATCAGCGTGGCCGTGCCCACCACGTCGGTCTCGATGAACTCGGTGGGGTTGTGCAGCGAGCGGTCCACGTGGCTCTCGGCGGCCAGGTTGATGACCACCTCGCAGCCGTCCACCGCCCGCGCGGCCACCTCGGGGTCGGCGATGTCGCCGTGGATGAACGAGTACCGCGGGTCGCCCATGAGCTCGGCCACGTTCGCCGTGTTGCCCGCGTAGGTGAGCTTGTCGAGGTTCACGACATCGTGGCCGTGCTCGATGGCCACGCGCAGCACCTCGGACCCGATGAACCCGCAACCGCCGGTGATGAGGACCTTCACGAACGCTCCCTGACGTAGTCGGCGAGGGAATCCTCCCACGCGCGCAGGCGCGGGGCGCCCTCGTGGGTCACCTCGAGCACGCTCACGGCCGGGCGGGGCGCGGGGCGCGCGAAGGCCTCGGTCGTGGTGTCGCGCACCTCGCACTGCACGCCCGCCAGGCGGAAGGCCTCACGGGCGAACCCCGCCCACGTGGTGCTGCCCCCTCCGGCGGTGTGGTACACGCCGGGCGGCAGCGCGGCCACCTCGACCAGCGCCGGGCAGAGATCGCGGGTCCAGGTGGGGCACCCCTCCTGGTCTGCCACCACGTCCACGTGGTCACGCCCCTCGGCCAGGCCGATCATGGTGTCGACGAAGTTCCTGCCGTGGGCGCCGTACAGCCATGCGGTGCGCGCGATGCGCGTGCCCTCGGGGTACTCGAGCTCGGCCAGGCGCTCGCCGGCCAGCTTGGTGCGGCCGTATGCCTGGATGGGATCGGTGGCGGAGTCCTCCTGGTACGGACCCCCCGTGCCGGGGAACACGTAGTCGGTGCTCACGGCCACCAGCGCGGCCCCGGCGTCGCGGGCGGCGATGGCCACGTTGCGCGTGCCCTCGCCATTCACCAGCAGCGCCTGTTCCTCGTTCTCCTCGGCGCCGTCCACGTCGGTCCATGCCGCCAGGTGGAACACCACGTCGGGCGCGGCCTCCGACACCCGGCGCATCGCCTGGCGGCGATCGGTGATGTCGATCTCGGGCAGGTCGAGGCCCACGGCGTCGTGGCCCTCCGCCGTCAGGTGGGCCATCAGGTCGGTGCCGAGCATGCCGCGATGCCCGATGACGAGCGCCCTCACCGCCACGCCCTCAGGTGAGGCCGATCACCGACGAGTCGCCCAGCACGAACCGGTAGGCGCGGGGCTTGGCGTCGGTGCGCGAGATCGTGACGTCGCGACCGATGAGGCTGCTCTCCACGCGCGCGTCGAGGTCTTCCACGTGAACGCGCTCGAGCAGGATCGAGTGCTCGATCTCGGCGCGGCGCACCACGCAACCGGTGGAGATCGAGGAGTACGGGCCGATGTAGGCGTTCTCCACCACGGAGTCGCGGCCGATCACGGCCGGGCCACGCACGTGGCTGTTCACCAGGCGCGCGCCCTTCTCCACGATGACGCGGCCCTCGATGTCGCTGTCGACCAGCTCGCCGTCCATGCGCGGCTCGATGACGTCGAGGATGAGCCGGTTGGCCTCGAGCATGTCCTCCACCTTGCCGGTGTCCTTCCACCAGCCGGTCACCACGTGGGGCTCCACGCGCATGCCCTGGTCGATCATGTACTGGATGGCGTCGGTGATCTCCAGCTCGCCGCGGGGCGACGGCTCGATCTTCTTCGCGGCGTCGAGGATGGCCGGGGTGAACATGTACACCCCCACCAGCGCCAGGTCGCTCTTCGGCTGACGGGGCTTCTCCTCCAGGTTCACCACGCGGTCGCCATCGAGCACGGCCACCCCGTACGACGACGGGTTGGGCACCTGCTGCAGCAGGATCATCGCGTCGGGGTCGGAGGCCCGGAACTGCTCGACGAGCGGCGTGATGCCGTCGCGCAGCAGGTTGTCGCCCAGGTACATCACGAACGGGTCGTCGCCGAGGAACTCCTCGGCCGTCAGCACCGCGTGGGCCAGGCCGAGGGGCGCCGACTGCGGGATGAACGTGACCTCGATGCCAAGGGCCGATCCGTCGCCCACGGCCTCGCGGATCTCATCGCCGGTGTCGCCGATGATGATGCCCACCTGGCGGATTCCGGCGTCGCGCAGGGCCTCGAGCCCGTAGAACAGCACCGGCTTGTTGGCCACCGGCACCAGCTGCTTGGCGGATGTGTGGGTGATGGGGCGAAGTCGCGTGCCGGCGCCACCCGACAACACGAGGCCCTTGAGGTTCTGGCTCACGACCGGCGACCCTACCAGCGTGCGTGCGTCAGGCGCGCGCCCTGAGCGCCACCACCGACGCCGCGGCGGCGGCCAGGTCGTCGGCCGTCGCCGCCAGGGCGTCGGGAAGGGGCCGCACGGCGCGCCCGATGGGCAGGGCGGCAACCAGCCCCATGCGACGCGCGATGCCCGGTGGGACGTCCACCTGCCCGAAGAGCCCCACGCAGGGCACGCCCGCCCGGGCGCACGCAGCCGCCACCGCGGCGGGCGCCTTGCCCGTGAGGGTCTGGGAGTCCAGACGGCCCTCGCCGGTAAGGCACAGATCGGCGCCCTCCAGCGCGGCCGGCAGCCCGGCGGCGTCGGTGACCAGGGCCCCGCCATCGGTGAGCCGGGCGCCGAGCATGGCGGCCATCCCACCCGCCGCGCCTCCCGCCGCACCCGCGCGCGGCACGCCTGAGACGTCGGGCAGGCCCTGGGCCGCCAGCACCGCGGCGAGGTTGGCCAGCCCCTCGTCGAGACGCTCGACGGCGTCGGGCGTGGCGCCCTTCTGCGGCCCGAACACCCGGGCAGCGCCCTCCGGCCCCACGAGCGGGCTGCTGACGTCGCACGCCACCTCGATCGGTGTGGTGGCGATGCGTGCGTCGAGACCCGCGAGGTCGACCGACCGCACGCGCAGAAGGGCTGCACCGATGCCGGCGAGGTCCTCGCCGTTGTCGTCGACGGCACGGGCACCCAGCGCGATGGCGATGCCGAGCCCGCCGTCGGTGGTGGCACTGCCGCCCACGCCCACGATGATGCGCGTGCAGCCCGCGTCGAGCGCGGCCAGGATGAGGTCGCCGGTGCCGGCCGTGCTGGTGGCCTCGGGGTCGCGCTCGTGATCGGACAGCAGCTCATACCCCGACGCCCGGGCCAGCTCGACCACCGCCGTGCCATCGGGAAGCAGGCCGAACTGCGCGGTGATGGCACGCCCCAGCGGGTCGCGCGCCGGGGCGTCCACCAGACGGCCGCCCGCGGCGGACACCAGGGCGTCGAGCGTGCCCTCGCCACCGTCGGCCACCGGCACGCATACGGCCTCGGCACCCGCCAGCTGCACGCCCACCGCCATCGCAGCCGCCGCATCGGCCGAACCGAGCGCCGCCTTGAACGGCGCCGGCGCGACCACCACACGCATCAGTCGCGCCCGGTCGGGGGTGCGGGGGCCCAGTCGAGTTGCAGGAAACCGCGCAGGCGCTCCTGGAACTCCGCGTCGTCGGCCGACGCGCGGATTGCCCGGTCGAGCTCGGCGGCGTCGTCGCCCACCACCACGCGAATGGGCGGAGGGTCGGCGTGA
>CAMCDF010000002.1 GCA_945873475.1 Bifidobacterium breve
TGCGCGAGCGCGCCGAGGCGATGATCCCCGGAAGCCACGAGACCCTGCGGGTCACCACCTTCCACTCGTACGCGCTCGACCTGGTGCGCACGCTCGGCACCGACCGCGACCTGGCGCCCGTGCTGCAGCCGGTGGGCACCGAGGAGCGCGTGCTGGTGCTGCTGGACCGCCTGGCCGACCTTGAGCTGACCGATCGCGACCACGACCTGCGCACCAATCCGGTGCAGGTGGTGCGGGGGTTCGTGGACCGCATCGACCGCTGCCGCGACGAGCGGGTGGACCCCCTTCGCTACGGATCGTGGGCGCAGGCATCGCTCGACGGCGCGCGCAGCAGCCGCGACGCCGCCGACGCCCGGCGCGAGGTCGAGTTCGCCCGGGTCTTCCGCCTGCACGACGAGTGGCTTGCCGATCTGGGGATGGAGGACTTCGGCCGGCAGATCACCCGGGCCATCGACCTGGTGGCCGCGCACCCCGACCTGCTCGACATCGCGCGCTCGCGCGCCCGGCACGTGCTGGTGGACGAGTTCCAGGACACCAACCACGCGCAGGCCGAGCTGCTGTACCTCGTGAGCCAGCGCAGCGACTCGCTGGTTGTGGTGGGCGACGACGACCAGGGCATCTACCGGTTCCGCGGTGCCTCGGCCAAGAACATGGCCGACTTCCGCATCAGGTTCCCCGACGCCCCGGTGGTGCGGCTGGAGCTCAACCACCGATCGACGCAGAGCATCCTCGACGCCGCGCACGCGGTGGTGGAGCCCATCATGGCGCGCGAGCCCAAGGTGCTCACGGCCCTCCCCGGTGCCGAGGGCCCCGCTCCTGAGTTCTGGGTGGCGCCCGACCCAGCGGGTCAGGCGCGCGCGGTGGCCGCCGAGATACTGCGCCTGGCCGATGAGGGCACGCCGTACGAGGAGATGGCCGTGCTCATGAAGGCCGTGCGCACGGAGGGCCGGTCGATCGTGGCCGAACTGGAGCAGGCGGGCATTCCGCACCAGGTGCACGGTGGCACCGACCTGTTCGACCGCCGCGAGGTGCGCCTGGCGCTGGCCTGGATGCGCGCGGTCACCGACCCCACCGACTCCATCGCCCACCTGCGCGTGGCGGCCGACCCCGCCCTGGGGCTGCCCTGGGCGCCTGCCGCGCAGGTGGTGAGCGAGGCCGCGGCGGCGGGCACGCACATCACCGGACCTCTGGCCGACCTGGCCGAGGGGCCGGCGGCACGCGACCTTCTGCAGGAACTGGGGCGCACCGCCGCGGTGGCCGCGCCGCTCGACCTGGTGCGCGATGTGCTCGACCGCACGGGCATCCGCGTGCGCGCGCTGGCGCTGGGCGGTGCCGAGGGCGCAGCGCGGCTGGCCGACCTTGCGTCGCTCGAGCGGCTGGCACGGGAGATCGTGGAATCTGCGCCCGGCATCGATGCCGCCGGCATGGTGCGTCGCCTCGACGGCCTGGCGGGCGTGGGGTTCAGGGCATCCGGTGGCGCGCCCGATCGCCTGGGCGTGCAGGTGATGACCATCCACCAGTCCAAGGGGCTCGAGTTCGACGCCGTGTGGGTGCTGGGCCTGGTGCACTTCAACTTCCCCGGCCGCGACCGCGCACGCACGGACATTCCCGACGCCCTGCTTCCCGAGGCCCTTCCCCGCGGCAAGGACGCCCACGTGGCCGAGCAGCGCCGACTGGCCTATGTGGCCATGACCCGCGCGCGGCGGCACCTGTACCTGTCCACCTATCGGGCGGGCGACAACGGAATGGGGCAGAGGCCGTCGGCGTTCATCGAGGAGTCGCGCGCGGCCTTGGGCGACCCGCCCTACCTCGAGGTGGGAGCCGCGCCCGACCGCGCCGTGCTCGACGCCGTGGCGTCGGCCCGCGCCCGGCTGGAGGACGCCGTCAACCGGGCGGCCGAGGCCGGAGCTGCGGGAGACGCTGCCGCGCCGTCGCTGGTGGAGGATGCCGCCGAGGCCGCGCGCGCGCTGGTGGCCGCCAGGGCCGAGGTGCTGGCGGGCCCTGTCGCCACCGATGCGCCGGCCCCCGAGCCGCGGGTGCCGCGGCCGGGCCTGCAGCTCAGCCCCACCGACATCGCGCGCTACATGGCATGCCCGCTGGCCTACCGGTTTGCGTCGGTCGACCGCGTGCCGCCCAGGTGGGACCCCAACCGGGCCATCGGCAACTCCATCCACGCGGCGCTCGAGGCCTGCTTCCGCGAGGGCGTGCCCGACGACGGCGCCGACAAGGTCATCGCCCGCTTTGCGGTGGAGATGAAGCGCCGTGGCGCCGCCGGCACCGCGGTGGGCATGCAGGCCATGGAGCGGGTTCGCGAGCACGTGCCCAAGTACCTCGACCGGGTGCGCAAGAGCGGCGTGCGCCCGGTGGGCGTGGAGCGCGCCTTCAGCCTGAAGGTGGGCCCCCATGTGATCCACGGCCGCATCGACCGCATCGACTCCCATCCCCAGGGCGGACACCAGTTGGTCGACTACAAGAGCGGGCGCGCGCCCTTCCGCGAGACCGACTCAGGCCGCCTGGTGCTGGTCACCTACATCGAGGGCGCGCGCGACGCGTGGGGCATCGAGCCGCGCGGAGCGGTGCTCGAGTACGTGCTCGATGGCGAGATGCGCAATGTGCACCCCGACGGCCAGGAGCGCGCCGAGGCCATGGAGATGGTGCGCGATGTGGCCGACGCCATCTCGGCCGGCGAGTTCGAGCCCACGCCGGGCTGGGCCTGCCGCACGTGCGACTTCAACATGATCTGCCCCGCACAGGACCGTTAGGGTCCCGGCCGTGACCACCCTCGAGCCCGGGCGCCCCGTGGAGGGCGTGTTCGCCGTCCGTCGCAAGGAGCGGCGCATGAGCCGTAAGGGCTCGCCGTACCTGGCGCTCACCCTGGGCGATGCCACCGGCACCATCTCCGCGGTCATCTTCGACGAGCCCGACTGGTTCGCCGGGCAGTTCGAAGAGGGCGATCGCGTGCGGGTGACGGGCGAGGTCACCGACCGGGGCGGCCGCGCAGTGCTGCGCGTGCGGTCGCTGCGTCCGGCCGAGGCCGCAGACGCCGAGGTCGACCTGCTGCCGAGGAGCCACCGCGACCCCGAGGACATGTGGGGCTTCGTGCTGGGCCTGGCCGATGAGGTTCACGACCCGGCGCTGCGCGCGCTGCTCGACCGCATGACGGCCGACGCCGTGCTGGCCGAGGCCTGGTGCACCGTGCCGTGCACGCGATCGGGCCACCACGCATACCTGGGCGGCCTGGTGGAGCACACGGTGGGCGTTGCCATGCTGTGCCAGAGCCTGTGCACCTGGCACCCGCGGCTGGACAGCGACCTGCTGGTGACCGCCGCCCTGCTGCACGACATCGGCCATACCCGCAACTGGGACGTGCGGCCCGCCACGGTGGAGCAGAGCGACGAGGGCAGGGCGCTGGGCCACCTGGCCATCGGCCTGCAGATGGTCGACCAGGCCGCGCGCGCATCTGGCCTGCCCGACGAGCGCCGCCTGGCCCTGCTGCATGCCATCGCGTGGCACCACGGCCCGCCCGCCGGCCAGCACGTGGGCCAGGCGTCGGCCGAGGCCGTGGCGCTCTGGCGCGCGAACTCCATGGAGGCCGGCGTGAAGGCCCGCATGGAGGGCGCAAGCGCCCTCGACGACTAGCCCCGCTACACGTTGAAGCGGATCTGCATGACATCGCCTTCCTGCACGATGTAGTCCTTGCCCTCCATGCGGGCCAGCGCCACGTCGCGGGCCTTCGAGAACGATCCGCACTCCACCAGCTTGTCCCAGGCCACGACCTCGGCGCGGATGAACCCGCGCTCCATGTCGGAGTGGATCTTGCCGGCGGCCTTGTCGGCGGGGGTGCCGCGGGGGATGGGCCAGGCGCGGGCCTCGGGCGGACCCGACCCGGTGAAGAAGGTGATGAGGTCGAGCAGGCGGTATCCGGCCTGGATCACGGCGTCGGCGCCACGCGTGCTGCCGAGGCCCATCTCCTCGGCGAACTCCGCCGCCTCGTCCGGGTCCATCTCGGCCAACTCCAGCTCCACGCCCACGGGAAGGGCCAGCGCCTGCGCGCCCTGCTCGGCCGCGTATTCGGCGATCTCCACCGGCGGGTCGCCGGGGTCGTCGGTGTTCACCAGGTACAGCACGGGCTTGGCGGTGAGCAGCCCCATGGCCCTGCCCACGGCGATGGCGTCGTCGTCGGCCATGGTGCGCACGGGCAGGCCGCTCTCCAACTGGGCCGTGATGGCCTCGAGCGCCGCGGCCTCGGCCTTGGCGTCGGCGTCGCCGGCGCGCACGCCCTTCTGCACCTTCTCCATGCGGCGCTCCACCTGGCCGGCATCGGCGAGCATGAGCTCGTCGTCCACGGCCCTGGCGTCTGCCAGCGGGTCGACCTCGCGCTCGAGGGGGTGCGGTACCTCGGCGTTGGCGAAGCCCCGCAGCACGTGCACAGTGGCCTCGAGCTCACGGATGCGCCCGAGGGCCGCGCCGCCCAGCCCCTCGCCCTGACCCGCGCCCTCGCTGAGGCCGGCGATGTCCACCACCTCGACCTGGGCCTGCACGCGATTGGGAATGTCCTGCGCATCGGCGATGGCGTCGATGCGCGGGTCGGGCACTCCGGCCACTCCCACGTTGGGATCGCGGGTGGTGAACGGGTACGCGGCCACCTCCGCGCTTCCCCCGGTGACGAGGTTGAAGAGTGCGGTCTTGCCGGAGTTGGTGAGGCCTACGAGCCCGAGTTGCAGCTCAGGCCCCGCTGAAGCCGATCCGCCCGGTTACCTCGCCGGGCAGCACGCGCAGGTAGATGACCTTCGCGAGGTCCACGAGGTGGTCGCCCTCCTCGGACGGCACGTCGTGGAAGCCCGATCCCCCGAGGGCGCTCCGCAGGACGGTGACGTGGTCATCCTCGACAGTGAGGAGAAGCACGCCACCGCCCTCGAAGCCCAGCTCGATACGTCGGCTCACGAAAGCACCTTGAGCGACGGCGACTCCTGGCCCTGCGTCTCGTCCGACGCCGGCGGCGTCCAGGCCGGCAGGCGACGGATCTCGTCGAGGTGCACCATCGACTCTGGCTGGTCGGTGAACTTCAGCAGCTGCTTACGGCCGTAGGCGCGGAAGATGGCCACGCCCAGGGTCTCGTAGATGGTGCGCATGCCGCGACGCGAGATGGTCGTGCGGATGAGCTTGAAGCTCTCCGACGGACGGTTGGTGAGCCACAGGCGGATGGCCTTGGGCAGGTTCTTCATGAACCTGACCTCGGTGAGCAGGCGCAGGAACTGGAACAGGTTCGCCCTGATCTCCTTGCGGCCGAGCTCCCACGGCGTCTTCTTGGAGTAGAAGCGCAGCATGTTCTTCCAGGTCTCCATCTGGAGCTGGTAGGGCGTCATGAGCTTGGGCTGGATGATGCAGTGGTGCCCGTCGTACAGCGAGTAGTCGTCGGTGAGCACCCGGCCCTCCGCGCGCATCTGGGCGTCGAACGCCGTGCCCGGCAGGGTGGTGAGCATCATCATCTGCAGGGTGTCGACGCCGTGCTCGATGGCGAAGTCCACCGTGGCACGCACGGTCTCGGGCGTGTCGGTGTCGGCGCCCACCACGAACATGCCGTGCACGCGGATGCCGTAGTCGTGGAGAAGCTTGATCGAGGTGGTGATGTGCTCGACCGTCTGCTTCTTGTTGTAGGCGTCGAGGCCCTCCTGCGTGATGCTCTCGAAGCCGATGTACACCATGTAGCAACCCGAGTCGCGCATGAGCGCCAGCAGTTCGTGGTCGGGCTCGAGGGTCTGCTTGCTCTTGTAGATCGAGTCGGCGCGGATCTGCGCGGTCCACTGCGGCGTGATGTCCTCGTCGATCATCGCCGTGAACAGCGCCTTCGCCTGCTTCTTGTCGACGATGAAGATGTCGTCGTAGAAGAAGACGCGCTCGGGGTTCACCCCGCGCAGCTCCTCCATCATGTTCTCGACCGAGCGGGTGCGCAGCTTGCGGCCGAACATCTTGATGACGCTGCAGAACGAGCAGTCGTACGGGCAGCCCCACTTCATCATGATGGGGTGCGTGACCATGCGCTCGTGGCCCTCGAGCAGCTCGAGCGCCGGGAACGGCAGCGCGTCGAGGTCCTCGCCCGACGCCATCGGCGCCTCGGGGTTGTCCACCTGGGCGCCCTGGGCGTCGATGTACGACAGGCCCATGATCTCGTGCAGGCCGTCGGGCTCGCGGTCACCGCGGAACCAGTCGAGGAACTGCGCGAAGCCCACGTGGCCCTCGCGGCGGATGACGTAGTCGGCGTGCTGCAGGGCCTCGTGCGCCATGAAGGTCACGTGCGAGCCACCGAACAGCACGGGGATGCCCGCGGCACGGCAGCGGTCGGCGTAGCGGTAGCCCTCGAGCGTGGTGTTCGTGGTGGTCGAGATGCACACCAGGTCGGCCGTGAGCACGTCGTCCCAGTCCACCTCCACGCCGCGGATCAGCTCGCAGTAGATGTGCTGGTCCACGTCGTCATACATGTTCCGGGCGATCGCGGCGAGCAGCGGCAGGCCCAGCTTCGGCAGGTTGGCGATCTCGTAGATCGTGGCCCCGCGGGGCTTCGGCTCGAGGTAACGGATCTTCACGCGTCAGGCCTCCGACGTGGTGTTCTGAGCGGTCAATGCTCTTCGATGAGTTCGGTGAGCACCCCGCCCGTGGAGCGGGGATGCAGGAAGGCCACCATGTGGCCGCCCAGTCCGCGCCGGGGCGCGGTGTCAATCAATTCGACGCCCTCATCGGAGAGTTCACGCAGCGTGGACTCCAGATGGGGAACGGCGAATGCCACATGATGCATGCCCGGGCCCTTCTTGGCTAGGAACCTGGCCACGCCGGTGTCGTCCGACACCGGGGCGATCAGCTCCACGTACGAGGGCCCCGAGCCCAGCAGCACGGCCTCCACGCCCTGTTCGGGCATGACCTCCCGCACGCCCACGTCCATGCCGAGCACGTCGCGGTACACGGGTATCTCGTCGTCCAGGTCGGCGACGACGTATCCGACGTGGTGGATGAGGCCCAGCTGCATCCCCGCAAAGGCTAGTGGAGTCACCGGACCGACAGGTCCACGGGCTCCATTCGCGGGTTGGGCGATTCGCTGCGGCCCACCTTGGCGCACGGCCGGCCGTCGACCCGCACGATGTCGGCCGTGAAGTCGTTGGCGCCCAGCAGCAGGCTCGACCCCACGCCGTAGGCGTCAACCGGCACGCAGTCGCGCTCGAAGGCCTCGATCTTCGCGGCATCGAACCCGCCCGACGCCACGATGCGCACGCCCGCGTGGCCGGCGTGGTCCAGGGCGTCGCGCACCTTGCGCACCAGCTCGGGCACCACGCCGGTGGGCGTGAACCTGCCCATCTCCTGCCACAGGCCGCGGTCGACCATCGTGTTGGAGGTGTCCAGGCGAACCCCCCAGAGGTCGTCGCCCAGGGCATCGGCCAGCTCGAGCGCCGTGCGCACGGAGTCGTTCTCGTAGTCGACGAGCACGATCACGTTCAGCTCGCCGGCGAAGCGCTCGGCGAACTTCCGCGCCGCCAGCACGGTGTCGCCGCCATACGCCGCGATGAGCCCGTGAGGCACGGTGCCCATGCCGCGCCCGCCCCACCACGACGCCTGGGCATCGGTGCTCACCCCGATGGCGCCGGCCACGTGCGCGGCCCAGCCGTCGCCCGTCTGCACCTGCCAGTGGTCGAAGCGGGCGGGGAAGTACAGGATGGGCTTTCCCTTGGCGGCCTCCACCACGGCGCGCACGTTGCGGCTGATCAGCGTGCGCCGGCCCAGCACGCCCAGCACCAGGGTCTCGAGGTGGGCGAACAGCGAGTAGTCGCCCTCGATCGACAGCACGGTCTCCCATGGGGCGATCTCGTCGCCGTCGTGCAGCGCCTGCACCTCGAGGTCGGCCCAGCCGTCCGTCCACTCACCGCCTGCGCGCCGCCCCGAACACAGGGCGAGGATCGCCAGCGCCTCGTCCATGCCGCCCAGCACCGCGTGCTCGCGCTGGAACACCTGCATCAGCACCCGGGGGCGGTGGTCGTCGCCCTCCAGCACCTCGCGGGTGAACGTGAAGTAGGCATCGCTGTAGTAGCCGTCGCGCATGCGCTCGACGGGCAGCTGGAAGGTCGAGGGCGACAGCCGCGGACGGTCCGCGGGGGCGGTCATCGCCCGGGCCCGTCCTCCGGGCCGTCGGGCGGCAACTCAGCCGGTCGCGACGACCACACCAGCCCCACGCCCACCAGTGCCAGCACGCCCAGGGCGATTCCCACGACGCCCAGCCACACGGCGCCCCCGCTGCTGCCGCCACCACCGGCCGCGGTGGGGGTGGCCACCACCTGCACGGCCCATGCCGGGCCCGGGGCGTCGGGCCCGGTCTCGGGCGCAGCCTCGTCGCCGGTCTCGGGCGCACCGGTCCACTTCTTGGTCTTCCCGTTGGTGAGCCCCTGCTCGCTGCGCCACACGCTGGTGCCCTCCTCGAAGGGCGTGCCCAGCACGGTGAAGGTGGCGTACTGGTTGGGGGGGATGAGGCCACCGGTCCATTCGGCGCCGCGCAGGCGACCATCGGGCTTCTTCAGCACCCGGGTGGTCCAGCCCGGCGCATCGGCGACGGCGTACACGCTCACCTGCGACGGGAAGAACACACGCACGGCGTTCGTGGTGAGCCCGCCCTCGGCGGGCACGGTGATGGTGAACTCGGTCGACTCCCGCAGTACGGCCTGCTCGGGCGACACCGAGATATGGGCCGACGCCGAGGTGGCGCAGGCGGCCAGTGCCGCGAGGGCGAGTGGGATGCACCAGCGCGTCATGCGGCTGCCTCCATTGATTGCTCGGCACGCAGTATCTCGTGCATCGCCGCGCGGCCCACCGCCAACTGGGCGGCGTCGGGCTCGCGGGTGACGAAGCCCGCCTGTATGGCATGGCCGGCCGCGTGCACGGTGCGCCCCACGGCGCTGCGGGGGTGCCGCTCGGCGAACGAGAACGCCTCCACGGCTGCCCCGATGCCGGCGGCCATTGCCACAGCGCGGCCCACCAGGCGCGCGCGGCGGTTGGGCAGGCGGCGGGCCAGCAGATTCCCGGCGGCCGTTGCGAGCGCCAGCGGCAGCACGAGGTTGCTGCCGCAGCGGTCGTGTTCCTTGGGGTCGCTGGCGTTGTCGGCGATGCCGGCCTCGCCCGCCCGTTCGTATGCCGCGATGCTCTTGTGCTCCACGGCGTGCCATGCCGAGGCGTCTGACGCGCGCAGCACGATGAGCGCGGGCGCCAGCGCCAGCGTGGTGGCAATGGCCTCCTGCGCCAGGGGCGACCCGATGATGCGCCGCGACAGCGCGGTGGCCGCCATCGAGCCGGCCATCACCGGACCCATCGGGCCGTCCTCCATGGCCAGTCGGGCCTCGGGCAGGCCCCTGCGGGCCGCGGGAACCACCATGAGCATCTCGGCCATGCGCACCAGCCCGCGCGTGAACGGCACCCTCTCGAGCAGCCCGGCCGACAGGCGCGGGCGCGGGCCCGAGGCCACGATGGTGCGGCCGTCATCGTCCACCACCGCGGCGGCCCAGTGCCGGGGCCCGTGCACCAGCAGGCCGTTGGCCAGGGCCATGCCCCCAAGGCGCATGCGCGGTGACTCGGATGCCATCAGGAATCCACGGTATCAGCGGCGCGGCGGGCCTCCGTGCGCCGCTCCTGCGCCAGTCGTCCGCCCTCTCCCGACATGTCGGTGAACGACATCATCGCGGCGATGCCGGGGTGCCCGGCGTCGTCGCGAATTGCCAGCAGCATCTCCTGTGCCACGCGCCGGTATGCCGTGTGCCCCTGGGGCTGGCTGCGCAGTTCGATCAGGTGCATGGCCTCGCGCGCGTTCATGCGGATGGTGAATCGGATGCGGTGGGCCATGGTCACTGCGTAGGGCGCCTCGTCGGGAACCACGGCGATCACCTCGCGCCACAGGTCGGCCGATGCCTGCTGCACCCGCGCGAACTCATCGGCCAGACCGGCGGCCTCGACGTCGGCCGAGGGCTCCCAGCCCAGGTCGGCGCCCAGCGCCTGGGCCTCGAGCGTGAGGATTCGGTGGCGCTGAAGGTCGCGGTAGGCGCCGTAGTCGCAGGTGACCTCGAACAGGTACGAGGTGGCCTCGAGGGCCCGGCCGGGACGCTCGCGCCGGTCGGCGCGCCCGTCGGCCCACTCGGCCAGGGCAGCCCGGCGCTCGTCGACCGGCATCTGCGCCACCCGGGCCCGCACCTCGTCGATGGGCAGCCCCGATGCCGGCCACAGCGCATGCGCCAGAACCCGGGCCTCGCCATCGGGATCATGCTCGAGCAGCCGCACGGAACTTCCCCCGCGTTCCCCCGGGAGGCCGGAGAGCGTGTCTGGCACCCGCAGGGTGCCTGACACGGGGGTCGCGCCCTCCAGCGCCGCCCACATTCCCGCCGCCCTCTCGTCCGTCGCCCTCCGGTACGCGCCCATGCGCTCACCGCGGTCCTCGCGGTCGGCCCTCGTGAGGAAGTCGGGGATCACCTGGCGCAGGGCGGCCAGCACCTGGTCTCCCACGTCGCGGGCCTCGGCCAGTGGGTGGGCGCGCAGGCGGATGATCAGCGACTCCCACGCCTGACCCGATGCGTACACGCCCAGGTTCGCCGTGGTGGCGGCGGGCAGAAGGCCGCGCACGGCGTCGAGCGCCCTCGCCCGCAGGGCGCGTCTCAGGGCCTGGTCGTCTGCCCCTGACGCGTCGCGCGCAACCAGATCGGCCAGCACGGCGTCGAACAGGCGCGCGTAGGTGGCGAAGGCGTCATCCAGCACGGCCTCGTACCGGGCCAGCAGATCGGGGTGCGCGGCGATGCCCGGCGGCCGCACGTACTTCCATCGCCCGTCGACCATGTCGGTGTAGGGCACGTAGCGGGTGGACTGCTCGAGGTACGACGCCAGGCGTCCCCACTCGATCACCTTGGTGAGCACGTTGCTCACGCCCTCGATCGCCACGTGAGCCCCGCCCAGTTGCGCCACCGAGTCGTCGCCGTAGTCGGCCAGCACGCGCTGGAAGAACTCCCGGGCGCGGGCCGAGCCGACCTCGGCTCCCGGCTCCCCAGCCCCCGTGCCAGGCACCGTTCCGGTGCCGGGCACGGTCTCCGTGGTCACGAACTCATCCAGCAGGATGCGGCGCACCGAGTTCGCGCTGCGCGAGTACCGCGCGAACAGGGCGCCCTTCACGGCCTCGGGCAGGTTGACCAGCGCGAATACCGGCCCGACCGGGTCGGTCACGTAGTGCGCGACGCGCGCGCGCTCGTCCGCGGTCAGGTCGCCGCCCGTGCCCACCGCGCTACGCCAGGTCGTCGGGCCCGCCCGGCGCGCCCAGCTCGCGGCGTCCGGCGAAGAGGTCGTTGAGGCGGTCACGCAGTTCGAGGTCGCCGTGGTAGCGGGCCACCAGGGCCCACTCGTCGGGCAGCAGAAGCGGCACGCCGGCCACATCGCGGTCGTCGTCGGGGATGTCCTCGTCCACGTCCAGCGGGATCTCCATCATGTGGTGCCCGGTGGCGTCCACGAAGAAGTAGTCGTTCAGGCGATCGCGGATGTCCATGTCGGGGCAGGTCACGGCCATCTCGGCCCACGCCGCGGCCACCAGCGCCACGTCGCCACGGCGCGTGCGCACAACCGCGCGCTCGTGGTCGTGGTCGCCGTGGGTGTGCCACGAGACCTCCTCGGTGAGCCCGCCGTCCAGCTGCTGCTCGAGGCGGTGCGACACGCCCTCGCGGATGAGCGAGGCGCGGATGGCGAAGACCTCCTCATCGGCGCCGTCGGGCAGCGTGACCCGGAAGGCCTCCTCGCCCACCGCGGTGCCGCCGTGGCGCACGATGATCTCGGCCACCGTGCGGAGGGGGTCGTCGGCCTTGCCCTGGGCGCGGTCGCCCGCCGACTCGGACTCCGCGTAGCGGAACAGCCTGCGGAACTCGCCCGCCGACATCGGTCCCACCTGCACCTCGATGCTCACCCGTCGTCCCCCCGGTCGTCTGACGGCGGCATGGTGTCAGACGCGGCCGCGCCCCGCGCCCGCGCGCGCAGGGCCGCCAGGCGCGCGGCCAGCTCGCCCTCCGGACCCACGCCGCCGGGCTCGAAGAACCGCACGTCCTCCATGCCGTCCGGCATGCACGAGCTGTCGGTCACGCGCCCGCGAGCGCCGTGGGGGTTGACGTACCCCGTGCCGTGCCCGAGGTTCTCGCGGTTGGGCCGGCTGGCGTCGCGCAGGGCCAGCGGCGGAACGCGTGCGCCCTCGTCGCGCACCCTGCCCAGCGCTGCGTCGATGCCCCGGTACGAGGCGTCGCTCTTGGGCGCCAGCGCCAGGTAGGTGGCCGCCTGGGCCAGGTTGATGCGGGCCTCGGGCAGGCCGACGAACTCCAGCGCGCGCGCCGCGGCCACGGCCACCTCGAGGGCGCGCGGGTCGGCGTTGCCGATGTCCTCGCTGGCCGCCACGATCATCCGGCGCGCGATGAACTTGGGGTCCTCGCCGCCCTCGAGCATCACGGCCATCCAGTACAGGGCGGCGTCCGGGTCGCTGCCGCGAAGCGACTTGATGAACGCCGACGCCACGTTGTAGTGCTGGTCGCCATCCTTGTCGTACACCACCGCCCGTCCGCCACCCGCGCGCTCCACCACCCCGGGTGTGATGGGGGAGTCGCCGGCGAGCCCGGCAGAGGCCTCGAGCAGGTTCAGCGCGTACCGGGCATCCCCGCCGCTCAGGCGCACGATCGCCTCACGCGCCTCGGGGGTGACAGTCACCTCACCCGCCAGGCCGCGCTCGTCGCGGGCTGCGCGATCGACCAGGGCGGTGATGTCGTCGGGCGACAGCGACTCCAGCTGCAGCACCCGCATGCGCGACACCAGCGCGGCGTTCACCTCGTAGTAGGGGTTCTCGGTGGTGGCGCCGATCAGCACCACCAGGCCGTCCTCCACGGCGGGCAGCAGGGCGTCCTGCTGGCTCTTGGTGAATCGGTGGATCTCGTCGATGAAGAGCACGGTGCGGGTGCCGGCGGCAAGGCGGTCGCGGGAGCGCTGCATGACGGCCCTCACGTCGGCCAGGCCGGCCGATACCGCGGAGAGCTCCTCGAACTCGGCCTGCGTGCTGGTGGCCACCACGCGGGCAAGGGTGGTCTTGCCGGTTCCGGGGGGGCCGTAGAGGATCAGCGACGGCACGTCGTCGTCGGCGATCGCCCGCCGCAGGAACCCGTCGGCCCCCAGGTGGTCGGCGTGCCCCGCGACCTCGTCGAGGGTCTGCGGGCGCATGCGGGCGGCCAGCGGCCGCGACCCCGACAGCGTGCGCTCGACGGCGTCGCCGAACAGGTCGGGCGCGCCGGTCATGCGTCGCCGTCTGGTGCCGGGAGGTCGTCGGGCAACGGCTGCCCCGGGTTCGCGCGGATCCACGAGACCCTCAGGTACAGGTCGCGGTCGGAGATGTCGGGTTCCAGGTCGAAGCCCGTCATGCACAGCGGGCACAGCGTGGCGTTGGCGAACTCCGGGATTCCGTCGCGGTCGGTGTTCCCGGTGGGGAACAGCACCAGGTCGCCCCAGCAGTCGGGCGTGGGGCAGCTGACCCGTGCGTCGGGGTTCACGAACTCGCTCTTGGGGACCTGCTGGGCCATTCCGTACGCGCCTCCACCGGGGCGGGCCGCCCGCTATGGTCGTCGGCCTCTCCCGGGGTTGCGAGGTTACGCGCTGCGGGACCCCCGCGGGCTAATTGCTATTATTGCCACCGGATTTACCGGGAAACGAGGAACGAGGCGAATCACCCGATGTCCCCGAGCTATCAGGACCTCCTGGCACAGGCCCGCGAGGCCATCCCCGAGGTCGAGCCCTCCGACATCGCGCCCCGCGTGGAGTCCGGAGACGGCCCCCTCATCATCGACGTCCGCGAGACGGCCGAATGGGACCAGGGCCACCTGCCCGGCGCCATCCACGTGCCGCGGGGCTTCCTCGAGAGCCGCATCGGCGGCGTCACCTCCGGCACCGACCAGGAGCTGCTGATCTCGTGCGCCAGCGGCCAGAGGTCGCTGCTGGCAGCCAAGACGCTGGCCGACATGGGCTTCAGCAACGTCACGAACCTCGCCGGTGGCTTCGCCCGCTGGAAGCAGAACAACTACCCGGTCGAGGTGCCGCGCATCCTCAGCCCGGCACAGCGCTCGCGCTACTCGCGCCACGTGCTCATCCCCGAGGTGGGCGAGGAGGGCCAGCTCAAGCTGCTCGACAGCAAGGTACTGCTCATCGGTGCCGGCGGGCTGGGATCGCCGACGGCCTACTACCTGGCCGCGGCCGGCGTGGGCACCCTGGGCCTGGTCGACGACGACGTGGTGGACGAGAGCAACCTGCAGCGCCAGATCATCCACACCACCGATCGCGTGGGGATGAACAAGGGCGAGAGCGCCAAGCAGGCCATCGCCGCGCTCAACCCCGAGGTGCAGGTGAACGTGCACCCGTTCCGCGTGAACCGCGACAACGTGCTCGACCTGCTCGACCAGTACGACGTGGTGGTGGACGGCGCCGACAACTTCCCCACGCGGTACCTGATGGCCGACGCCTCGCTGATGACGCGCACCCCGCTGGTGCACTCCAGCATCCTTCGCTTCGAGGGCCACGCGTCCACCTTCATGCCCTACGACGGGCCGTGCTACCGCTGCCTGTTCCCGGAGCCCCCGCCGCCCGACCTCGCGCCCTCGTGCGGCGAGGCCGGCGTGCTCGGCGTGCTCTGCGGCGTGATGGGGAACATCCAGGCAACCGAGGCCATCAAGGTGCTGCTGGGCATGGGCGACACCCTGTCGGGCCGCCTCATGATCTACGACGCCCTGGGCATGACCTTCACCGAGCTCAAGGTGCGGCGCGACCCGGACTGCCCGTCGTGCGGCCCGAACGCCGACCTGCAACTGCGCGACTACGAGGCCTGGTGCGCCGGCGTGGGCAGCCACGACCATGCGGGGGCCACCGCGTGAGCACCGTGAAGATTCCCCCGGTGCTGCGCCAGGCCGTGGGCGGCGAGCGCACGGTCGAGGCCCCGGGCAGCACGATGGGCGAGGTGCTCACCAACCTGTGCCAGGCGCACCCCGCCGTGGGCGCGCAGATCCTCACGCCGGATGGCGAACTGCACAAGTACGTGAACATCTACGTCAACGACGAGGACGCCCGGCTGCTGCAGTGGACCGACACGCCCGTGGGTGAGGGCGACACCGTGATGATCCTCCCCGCGATGGCGGGCGGCGCCTGATGAGCCGGTCGGGCCTCGAGGCCCCGCCCCTCGCGGTGTCGGAGGACATCGTCGCCACCATCGGCGAGACGCCGCTGCTCGACGTGTCGGGGCTGTCGCCCAATCCCGACGTGCGCATCCTCGCCAAGATGGAGAGCCACAACCCGACCGGCTCCATCAAGGACCGCACGGCCAAGTCGCTCATCGACGACGCCGAGGCCCGCGGGGTGCTCAAGCCCGGCGACACCATCATGGAGCCCACCTCGGGCAACACCGGCATCTCGCTGGCCATGATCGCCCGGGTGCGCGGCTACAAGCTCGTCGCGGTGATGCCCGACAACGTCACCGAGGAGCGCCGGCGCCTGCTGCAGATCTACGGTGCCGAGATCGTCGAGAGCCCGGGAGAGACCGGGTCGAACGGATCGGTCGAGATGGCCAAGGCGCTGTCGGCGAAGGAGGGCATCCCGATGCTCTTCCAGTACGGCAACCCGGCCAACCCGCGCGCCCACTACGAGGGCACGGCTGCGGAGATCCTGCGCGACTGCCCCGAGATCGACGCCTTCGTGGCGGGCCTTGGCACGGGCGGCACGCTCATGGGCTGCTCGGCGCGCTTCAAGGAGCACCGCCCCGACATCCAGGTGATCGCCTGCGAGCCGCTTCAGGGCGACCCGGTCAGCGGCCTGCGCAGCCTCGACGACGGGTTCATCCCGCCCATCCTCGACCTGTCGCGGCTCGACAGGAAGCTGCTGGTCGAGAACATGGACGCCATCGTCATGACCCGTCGCCTGGCGAGCGAGCACGGCATCTTCGCCGGGGTATCCAGCGGGGCGGTTTTCCACACCTGCGCGCGCGTGGCGTCGAAGATGGACAGCGGCACCGTGGTCGGCATCGTGTGCGACGGCGGATGGAAGTACCTCTCGGCGGGCATCTGGACCGACGAGATCGAGGCCGTCGAGGAGACCCTCGACAACGGCGTCTTCTGGTAGCGGCGGGCAGTCCGTGAGGTTGCCGTCCGCGCTGGCGCACCAGATCATCGAGCACGCACGCGCCGAGTTCCCCAACGAGTGCTGCGGCCTCATCGCCGGCAGTGGAGACCTCGCCACCCGGGTGCTGCCCACCACCAACGCCGAGGGCACCCCGTTCATGTACGTCATGGACCCGCGCGAGCAGATGGAGCTGATGGACGCCATCGAGGACGCCGGCGAGGACCTCGTGGCCATCTACCACTCGCACACCCGGTCGGCGGCCTACCCGTCGAAGACCGACGTCGAGCTGGCGTTCTTCGCCGAGCCGCTCTACGTGATCGTGTCGCTGCAGGACGCCGACCAGCCGGTGATCCGCGCCTTCCGCCTGGCGCGGTCGGCGCCGGAGGGCGAGCAGATCACCGAGGAGCCGATCACGGCTCCCGACGCGTGACCGTGCCCACCCGGTCGAGGGCCCGGTCGAACGACAGCACCTCGCCCACGCCCGTGGCCTCGGCCTGGGCGGCCAGGTATGCATCGGCGAAGGCGAGCCTCTCCCGCTCGTAGATCGTCAGGGCGCGCAGCAGCACCGGCGTGTCCACCGTCCGTATGCCCGGGTGCGCCAGTGCCGCGCGCATCAATTGCGCAACGCGGCCCCGCGGCACCTCGTACACCGACGCCAGCACGTACACGCACTCGGCGAGGACCAGGTCGCAGAGCAGCAGTGGCTCGCCCGATGCCAGGGCCGCGGTTGCCCGGGCCGCCATGTCGGGCGGGTCGCCCGTGAGGTGCCGGATGATGACGTTGGTGTCGACGAACGCGGTCAGGCGTCTCCCCGGTCACGGTATGCGCGCTTGAGCACGTCGGCCCATGCCATTCCGCGCACCGCCGGGGGCACGGCCACGCATCCCGCCATCGCGATGAAGTCATCCGACCGCGCGATGGTCGCGTGTGATCCCTCGACCCGGAACAGCACGGCGTCACCCTGCTCGAGGTTCAGCGCATCGCGCACCGGCTTGGGGATCGTCACCTGCCCCTTCGACGTGACTCGTGCATGGATGTCCACGCTAGCCTCCTTACTGTGACAGTGATGTAAGGATACCGCGCGCCATCGCACGTAGATCCCCGGCGGTGGCCGCGCGGGAGGCCGTGCCGGACTGGCGTCCTAGGGCTGGACCTCGTTCAGGCGGCCCGTGGTGACGTCGTAGATGAAGCCGCGCACGCTGTCCGTGAAGGGGATGAACGGGCTGGTGCGCACCCTGCGCATGGACATGCGCAGGTCCTCCTCGGTATCGGCGAAGGTCTCCACCGCCCAGGTCGGGCGGATGCCCGTCTCGTTGTGCAGCGACCTCAGCAGTTCGTCATCCGTGAAGCGCAGCATTCCGCAGTCGGTGTGGTGGATGAGGATGATCTCCCGCGTTCCCAGGAACCGCTGGGAGATCACCAGCGAGCGGATCATGTCGTCGGTCACCGTGCCGCCGGCGTTGCGCATGTAGTGCGCCTCGCCGGGGCGCAGGCCGAGAAGGGCCTGGGGGTTCAGCCGGGAGTCCATGCACGCGACGACCGCGAGCTTGAGGGTCGGCTCCACGCCCAGGTCGCCCTGGGTGAACGAGGCCGCCCACTCCTTGGAGTAGTGCAGCAGGTCATCGGTTGCGCTCATGCGCTGAATCATGCCCGTCGGGCACGACGCCCACTAGCCGCCGATGGCCTGCGCGATCCAGAAGAAGAGCGGGATGCCCACGATGATGTTGAACGGGAAGGTGATTCCCAGGGCGGCCGTGAGGTAGAGGGCCGGGTTGGCATCGGGCAGGGCGATGCGTACGGCGGCGGGCGCGGCGATGTACGAGGCGCTGGCCGCCATGATTCCCACCACGGCCGCACCACCCACCGACAGGCCGGACAGCGTCGCGAACGTGACCCCCAGCGTGCCGTTCACCAGCGGAATCACGATGCCTGCGGCCACCAGGCGAACGCCGAACACCCGCAGGCTGCGCGCGCGCCGGGCCACGGTGACGCCCAGGTCGATCAGGAACAGCGTCAGCGCGCCGTAGAAGAGATCGACGAACAGGGGGTCCACCAGTTCCATGCGCGCGGGGCCGGCGATCCAGCCGATGGCCAGCCCGCCTGCCAGAAGCACGATGCTGCGCCCGAGCACGGCCTCCTTGAGCGCCGCACCCCAGCCCGAGCCCTCGCCCTTCACCTCGCCGGCGGCGAGCGTGAGCGCCACCACGATTCCGGGGATCTCCAGCAGGGCCAGCAGCGCGGGCGCGAAGCCCTCCACGAACACACCCGTGTCGGCAAGCACCGTGAGTGCCGCGGCGAACGTTACGGCGCTCACCGACCCGTAGTGCGCGGCCAGGGCGCAGGCATCCACCTTGCCGATGGGAAGCATGCGCTTCGCAAGCACGTAGGCCACGAGCGGCGTCACCACGCCGAGCCCGATGGTCACGAGCAGTGGCACCAGGATGTCGCCCACCTGCTCCTTGGCCAGGGCCGTGCCGCCCTTGAAGCCGATGGCCAGCAGCAGGTAGATCGAGAGGCTGGTGGAGAGCGCCTTGGGGAGGTGCAGGTCGCTGCCCGCAGCCGTGGCGATCACCGCGAGGATGAACGCCAGGATCATGGGCGATGCGAGAGTATTGGCCAGTAGGTCGGCCGCAGGCACGCGCGCAGGCTACCCGGGTGGGGGCGCGATGCCCAGAGAACGGTTGGCGGCGGGGCGCGCCCGGCCCCGCCGCCGTACCGGTGCTACTCGGCGGGAGACTCCGCTGCCTCGTCGGCGGGTGCCTCCTCGGCCTTCTTGCGGGTGACCCTGCGGCGCTTGGGCTTCTCGTCCTCGGCGGGGGCCTCCTCGGCCTTCTCCTCGGCGGGAGCCTCTGCCTCGGCCTCGGCCACCTTCTTCTTGGCCGGCGGACGGCGGCGCTTGGGCTTCTCCTCCTCGGCGGGAGCCTCTGCCTCGGCCTCGGCCTCTGCCGCCTTGGTGGCCGCGCTGCTGCGACGCACGCGGCGACGCGATGCCACGGGCTTCTCCTCGTCGGCGGGCGGGGCCTCGGCGGCCTCCTGCTCCTCTGCCGTGGGGGTCTCGCCGATCTCGGCCAGTCCGGCCTCGGCGGCCTCCTCGGCCTCGGCGTCCTCGTCGGCGATGGCCTCGAGGTCGTCAGGCGTGGGCTCGCCCTCGAGGTCGACGTCGGCCGATGCGCGCCTGCGCCTGCGGCGCGTGCTGCGCGCGGGCGGGGCGTCGGGGTCGTCGTCCTCCACGCCCGCGGCCTTCACCTCGGCCTCGACCTCGGGGGTCAGCAGCACCATGTCCTCGTAGGTGATGGGCTCGTCGAGCGACGGCAGCTGGCCCAGGTCGGGGTCGGGGGTGGGGGTGACGAACACCTCGAAGATGTCCGCGCCCGTGGCGGCTGCGGCCACCGCGGCGTCGGAACGCGACTCGCGCTCGGCGCCGCCCTCGCCGCCCGACGACCCACGGCCGCCCCGGCCGCCGCGACGGCGACGGCGACGGCCATCGGCCGGCGAGTCGTCATCGTCAGCGCTCGGCACCGGCATGGCCAGCACCGGCGCGTCGGACATGCTCACGCGGTAGGTGCCGCTGCGCGGGTCGGTGTTGAGGCTGATGCCGGCCTTGCCGGCCGAGCCCTCGAGGAACTTGCTGAATGTCGAGAAGCCCAGGGCGTTCTCGTCGAAGGCGGGGTCCTTGCGGCGCATGGCGTCCTTCACCACGCTGGCCAGCGGGAGGTCCACGCCCTCGCGCTGCAGCGCCATGAGCGACTCCGACAGCAGGGCCACGGGGTCCTTGCGCGACCCGCCGCGGCCGCGGCGCGACGATGACGACGAGGCGATGCTGTCGTAGAAGATGAACTCATCGCAGTTGGCGATGAGGAGCTCGCTCGAGCTCTCGCGGTTGCCCATGCCCACCACGCGCTTGTTGAGCTCGCGCAGCTTGCCGACCAGCGGGGTGAAGTCGCTGTCGCCGGACACGATGACGAAGTTGTCCACGTGCTCGCGCGAGTACGCGAGCTCCATGGCGTCGACCGCCAGCTTGATGTCGGCGCGGTTCTTCGCGCCCTCGCGGGCCGACGGCATCTCGATGAGCTCGAGGCCGGCGTTCTGCAGGTCCATCTTCGCCTCGCGGTAGCGGCTCCAGTCCGCGTACGCGCGCTTGACGACCACGCGGCCCTTCTCCGCAAGGCGGCTCAGGACCAGGTTGATATCGAAGTCGCCTCGGGACTTGGCGCCGGGTCGCGCCATGTTCTCGAAGTCGACCAGCACGGCGAGCACGTGCTCTGCCATGTGGGTGCCTCCAGTGAATTGTTGGTGCCCCTCGAGCGGGGGCTGATCATGCGGCGAAGTCGCCACGTCCCCGCCCGTGGGCAGGGATCTCGGGTCACCGTAGCAGCAACCCCCCGTTCCCCCGGGTGCGGGGGCGCGTCATTCCCTAGACTCGCCTGCGGTCCGGGAGGAATCCGGCACACCGAGGGGCCAATCGGGCCCTGGAAGTCACGATGGAGGAAAGGCGTCGAATGGCGACAGAGGCCCAAGGCGGGACGATCACCGTCACGGATAACCGGACCGGTCAGACGTATGAGTTCCCGATCACCGACGGGACGATCCGTGCGACCGACCTGCGCAACATCAAGGTCTCGGACGACGACTTCGGCCTGATGACCTACGACCCGGCGTTCATGAACACCGCGTCGTGCCGAAGCGCCATCACCTACCTCGATGGCGACAACGGCGTGCTCCGCTACCGCGGGTACCCCATCGAGCAGCTCGCAGGGAAGAGCACCTTCCTCGAGGTCGCCTGGCTGCTCATCCACGGCGAGCTCCCCAGCGCCGCCGAGCTCGAGGCCTTCAACAAGGACATCGCCGACCGCATGACGGTCGACCCGTCGGTGTCGGCCTCGATCAAGTCCTACCGCCAGGACGCCCACCCCATGGGCGTGCTCGAGGCAGGCTTCGGCCAGCTCTCCACGCTGTACCCGGAGAGCAAGGAAGTCGAGAGCGACCCCGAGCGCATGGACGCGCTCTACAACACCATCGCCAAGATGCCGACCATCGGCGGCCTGGCCTTCCGGCACAACCAGGGCAAGGACGCCGTCGCGCCCGACCCCTCGCTCGACTACTCCACCAACATCCTCAAGATGTTCTTCGGGGCCGACTACAACCCCGACCCCCGCCTGGTGCGGGCGCTGGACATCCTGCTCATCCTGCACGCCGACCACGAGCAGAACTGCTCCACCTCCACGGTGCGCAGCGTGGGCTCGTCGCAGGTCGACCCGTACTCGGCCGTCGCCGCCGGCATCGCCGCGCTGTACGGCCCGCTTCACGGCGGCGCCAACGAGGCCGTGCTGGTGATGCTGCGCGAGATCGGCTCGAAGGACAACGTGCCGGCCTTCGTCGAGAAGGTGAAGAACCGCGAGGCCCTGCTGATGGGCTTCGGCCACCGCGTCTACAAGAACTACGACCCGCGGGCCACCATCATCAAGAAGGCCTGCGACGACGTGTTCGAGGTCACCGGGGTCAACCCGCTGCTCGAGATCGCGGTCGAGCTCGAGAAGGTCGCCCTCAGCGACGACTTCTTCGTGCAGCGCAAGCTGTACCCGAACGTCGACTTCTACTCCGGCCTCATCTACGAGGCGCTGGGCATCCCGTCGGAGATGTTCACGGTCATGTTCGCCATCGGTCGCGCCCCGGGCTGGGTCGCGCAGTGGCTCGAGATGATCAACGACAAGGAGCAGAAGATCTCGCGTCCGCGCCAGGTATACGTGGGCCCGGACGAGCGCGACTACGTGGAGATCAGCAGCCGCTGACCGGAGCGCGGCGCCCCCTCGGGGGCGCCGCCATCCGGCGCCTGCGACACCGCATGGCAGATCAGCCCGACACCGGCACCGTGGACGTCATGCAGTCGTGGGGTGAGGTCGTGGACGCCCTCGAGGGTGCCATGCCCCCGGAGTGGACCAAGTTCGCGCGTGAGTCCGCCGACACCTCGTGGATGCGGGCCATGCTGCTGCTCGACGCCCACGACCGCCTGGGCAGGCCCACCCCCACCGAGCACATCTCCCACACGCTCCACCACCTCGCGGCGTCGAACAAGCACGAGGTCGAGGCCAAGGGGTGGGAGGCGCTGCACGACAAGCGGCGCGAGGAGCGCCGTCAGATGCTGCTGCTCATCGAGGAGCGCGGCCCCGGCGTGCTCGACGGCGAGCCCGCCGAGCTCTTCGCCCGGTCGATCGTGCCGGTCGTCATCAGCGCGCCCGCAAGCTAGGCGCCGGCGCGCAGCACGCGCGGTGGCAGCACCGCGCTGAGCACCCCGCCGCCGATGCGCGGCACCTCGAGGGTCACCACTGCGGCACCCGGGCGCTTGAAGCCCACGTCGCCGCACCCGGTGAGGTCGTCGAGGGCGTAGGTGAGCCCCGGCTGGTGCGAGCAGGCCAGCAGCACCTCGCAGTCCGGGTGCTCGATCACGATCTCCAGAAGGTCCGACGTGCTCATGCCCGGCGCCAGGCGGTCGTCGTGCTCGAGCGGGCACCCGGCCGCACCCGCCACGAGCTCGGCGGTCTGGCGGCACCGCACCAGCGGGCTGGTGACCACCACGTCGGGGCGCACGCCCAGCGCCACCAGCCCGCGGGCGGCCTCCCCTGCCCGCGCGAGCCCCTCGTCGGTGAGCTGTCGGGCGGAGTCGCCGCCCGGGTTGTCATCCTCGGCCACCCCGTGGCGCATCAGCACGAGCGTCGTCATGAGATCGGCGGTACCTGACCCACCAGAAGGGCCGAGAACGCCACGATCACCAGCGTGATGGTCACTTCCACCCATGCCTGGCGGCGCACCAGCGCCAGGGTGGCGGTGTTCGGCGTGGCCCCGCCGCGCCTGATGGCGGCCACGATGCGCCGCGACCTCAGGGCCAGTACCGACGCCACGGCGAGCAGACCGATCTTCACGAGGATCGTCCAGCCGTAGGAGGTCTGCCAGAGGTCCTCGGGCGACGACAGCTGCCCCACGGCCCTGATGACGCCGGACACCACCAGCAGCGCGACGGCGATCACGGCAAGCGCCGAGAATCGTGCAAGGGCGAGCCCCGCCACCAGCCTGCCACCCGCGCCGGCCACCTTCGGCAGGCGCAGCAGGTGCACGGCGACGATGGCCAGGCAGCCCACCCAGGCAGCGGCCATGGCGGCGTGGAGGGCGTCCACCGGCACCTGCAGTCCCGGCATCGAGGTGGTCGATGCGTGGCCCTGTGCCGATATGGACCCCAGTGCCACGAGCGCGGGCACCAGCATCACCAGCATGGGCACCCGCCCGCCGTCGGCATCGCGCGGCGCCGGCGCGGCGTCGCTGCGGTACTCGACCAGGAACCGCCACACGCCGAGCGCGAACAGCACGAACAGGGCGAGGGTGCGCACCTGCAGCAGGTCGCCGAAGCGGGTATCGGCGAGCACGCGCACGATGCCTGCCGGGTCGGCCAGCGCCCCCCATACGGATGTGCCGAGCGACCCCGCGGTCTTCACCACCAGCACGGTCGCCTCGCCGACCAGCGCGACCAGCGCCAGCGCCCCGAACCCGACCCACCAGGCATCGCGGCCCCATGCGAGGGTGCTGTCGCGCTCGCCCGCGGGAATGCGGGGAGGGGGAGACCACGCCGCACGCCAGATGAGCAACCGGAACACGATGAGGGCCAGCAGCCCTCCTATGCCCACCAGTTCGACCCACCGTGCGGTCACCGCCCAGGCCGATGTCTCGGTGGGGCCCGATCCACCACCGGGCCCGCCCAGGTACGGCGGGGTGATCGGCACGTCGCCCACGGCGAACACGCTGGCGCCGGGGATGATGTGGCCATCGGCCGACACCACCCGCCAGCGCACCGTGTAGGTGCCGGACGGCAGCCTCGGCGCCACGGGTACCTCGGCCACCGATGCGTCGGCGGCCAGCACGCGCCCGCCGCCGCTGGATGCCGGCTGCCCGCCCGATCCCACCACGGTCAGGTCCTCTGGCCGCAGCAGCTGCACGGCCTCCGAGAACCTGATGGTCACCCGGGGCGGGCCCGACGTCAGCCGCTGGCCGTCTGCCGGCGTGATCTGCTCGACCACCGCATGGGCGCTGGCGCGCGGCGCCATCACCATGACGCCCGCCAGCACGACCGCGACGGCGATGAGGATCTGCGTGAATGCCTGGCCGGGGAATCGCATGGCTCCGCAGGCTAGCCTGCGGCGGTCAGCCGGAGAACGTGGGGGATGCAGTGAGCGGGATCGTCGCGGGCAAGCGTGCCCTGGTGGTGGGCGTGGCCAACAAGCGCAGCATCGCGTGGGCGATTGCCCGTCGCCTCGATGAGGAGGGCGCGCGGGTTGCGCTGACCTTCCAGGGCGACCGGGTCGAGAAGGACGTCCGCAAGCTGGCGGATGAGCTGACCAACGGCCCTGTGCCCGTGCTTCCGCTGGATGTCACAGACGACGACCAGCTTGATGCCGCGGTCGCCGGCACCGCGGAGGCCCTCGGGGGAATCGACATCCTCGTGCACGCCGTGGCCTTCGGGAAGGTGGAGGACCTCGGCGGACGCTTCATGGAGGTGTCCGACGACGGCTTCCAGCTGGCCCTCGACATCTCGTCGTGGTCGCTCAAGCGCCTGGCCCAGCGCGTGGAGCCGCACATGCGCGATGCCGGCGGTGGCTCCATCATCACCATGAGCTACGTGGCCGCCGAGCGTGCGGTGCCCGGCTACAACGTGATGGGCATCGCGAAGTCGGCCCTCGAGTCGATCGTGCGCTACCTCGCCTGGGACATGGGCCCCGACAACGTGCGGGTCAACGCCGTGTCGGCGGGGCCGGTGCGCACCCTCGCCGCCCGGGGAATCCCCGGGTTCGGCGACATGGTGGACAACGCCGTGGAGCGGTCGCCGCTCAGGCGTCCCATCGACGCCGATGAGGTGGCCGACGCCGCCCTGTTCCTGTGCTCCGACCTCGCGCGCGCCGTCACCGGCGAGACCCTGCACGTGGACGCCGGCTACCACGCCATGGCCATCTGAGCAGCACCATCCGCATCGGCGTGGTCGCCGACACCCATGTGGGGGAGGTGCTGCCCGAGCTGCCGGCGTCCGTGCCGGCGGCCCTCGCGGGCTGCGACCTCATCCTCCACGCCGGGGACATCACCTGCATGTCGGTGCTCGACCAGCTGGGCGAGATCGCCCCGGTGGTGGCCGTGCAGGGCGACCACGACCGGCTTGCCGGAATCGACCTGCCGCGTGAGCGCATCGTCACCGTGCGCGGCCGGCGCATCGGCCTGGTGCACGGCCGCCGCTCGCGGGCCATCGAGATGCCGGCAGCCGGGATGAGCCTCGCCCGCAGGCGCGCGGTGCTGCTGGGCCTGCACCGCCACATGCGCAGGCGTCTGGGCCCTGTGGACCTCATCGTGCACGGACACCTGCACATGCCGGTGGATACCCAGGTGCGTGGCACACGGGTGTTCTCGCCGGGCGCGGTGTACATCCCCGAGGAGCGCGACGCGGGCGAGCGCACGGGCGTGAAGGGGCGTGCCTATCTGAGGTTTCGCGAGACCATGACGGACGACGATCGCGCCAGCGCCGTGGGCGTGGTGCAGGTTGGCCCTGGCGGCATGTCGGTCGAGCGGATACTGCTCCGTGATGTCCGGACCCCCGGCTAAGGTGACGGCACACCGGATGGATCGAGCTCCGGAGTAGGCCTCTACGCCGGGTCCCGCCTTCATCCGCGGTCGACCCCGACGCGGGAGCACTGCCGAGATGACCGCAGAAGTCGCCTACCAGTTCCGCAACGCCCACGATGAGCTCGAGCGCGCGATGGCCGATTACCTGGCCGTGTCGCGCGGGTCTCACCTGTATGCCGACGCGGACGCCCATGCCGCTGCCGAGCAGAAGGCGTGGGAGAGGATGATGACCGTGCGCGACCGCGCGGACGCCGCGGCCGCCGTCTAGCCGGGGATCTCCACCACGACCGTCGTCCCCGATCCCGGGGACGACTCGAACGTGGCCGTGCCCTCCAGCAGGGCCACTCTCTCGCGGATGCCCTCCATGCCGAGGCGGTCGGTGCCCGCTGCCGGATCGAAGCCCGCGCCGTCGTCCTCGATGACCACGCGAACCCGGCCGGGGAGGCGGCTCACCAGCACGCTCGCGTGACGGGCTCCTGAATGGCGCTGGATGTTGGTGAGGGCCTCCTGCACCACGCGGAACACGGCGATCTCCGTTTCCTCGTCCAGGCCGGTGGGTATGTCGATGGCCACGTCGACCTCGATGCCCGGGTCAACCCGCAGGCGGTCGGCCTGCCGCTCGATCGCGCTCTCGAGCCCGTGGTCCTCGAGGCCCGACGGGCGCAGGCGCAGCGCCAGGTCACGAAGCGCGGATGTCGCCTCGGCCAGCGATCGCCGGGCGCCCGCCAGCTGCTCGCGTCCCACGTCGTCCACGTGCTCCTCGAGGGCCAGCAACTTCAGTGCCACCGCCGTGAGCACCTGGCCGGTCTCGTCGTGCAGCTCGCGTGCCACCCGCACCCGCTCGGCCTCCTGCGCCCGGATGGCCCGGCGGTGTCCCTCTGCCGCCGCTGCCTCGCGCTCGCGGGCCGCGGCGAGCGCGGCCGACTCGGTGATGCGCTCGCGCTCCTCGGCTGCCGTCCGGGCGTTCGAGATGGCGGCCGCGGCCTGCGCGGCCAGCACAAGGGCGATGCGCTCGTCCGTTTCGGTGAACGCCCCGCCCTCGCGGTCGGTGAGGTAGAGGTTGCCGTAGACCTCTTCGCCCAGGCGCACCGGCACCCCCAGGAACGTGTGCATGGGAGGGTGGCCCGCAGGGAATCCCGCCGACGATGGGTGCTCACCGATGTGCTCCACGCGCAGCGGCTGCGGGTCGGTGATGAGCCGCCCGAGCAGGCCACGGCCTCCCGGAAGGCGCCCGATGTTCATGGCCGTGAGGTCGTCGATGCCCGACCACAGGAAGCGGGCGAGGCCGTCACCTCCCGGCTCCAGCACCCCGAGTGCGGCGTAGCGCGCGCCCACCACGCGGCGTGCCGACTCGACCAGCCGCGTGAGCACGGTGTCGAGCTCGAGCCCCGTGCCGATGGCCAGGCCGCTCTCCACCAGGCGCCCGGCCCGCTCCACCGCCTGCGCGCCCGCCAGGCCGACCCCCGCCACCAGGGCCAGCCGGGCCAGCGGCTCGGCCACGGCGGGGTCAAGCGATGCCCCCGGGGCGGCCCGCACCACCAGTGCCCTCACCCCTGTGCCATCGGGTCCGATGCCGGCGGCCAGCGCGGCGATGCCGTGGCCGCCGCTCTCCTGCGCAGCACGCCCCGCCTGGATCGCGGCCAGGGCCAGCAGGGAATCGGGCCCTGCGCCCTCTGCCGATGCCAGTACCGCGCTGCGCGCGCCCGTGAGGGCGATGGCCTCGCTGCACACCGCTTCTTCGAGGGTGTCGGGCCGCGCACCGCTGGCCACCAGGCCCCAGACGCGGGCGAGACCGCGGTCCTGCTCGGCGGGCTCAGCCCGCGTCGCCACGCTCGCGGGCCGCGCGCTCGGCAGCCCGCTCCTCCTCGGCCTGCACCATCTCGGCGAACCTGGCGATGATGTCCTCGGGCACCGGACCGTCCGGGGGATCCTCGATCTCCATGTAGGGCCGCGCGGGGGCCTCCTCGACCTCGGCGATCACCGGCACCTCTCCCGTGGTCGACACGTCATCGGCCGCCACCTCGTCTGCAAGCCCCTTGTGCTCGCCCGTGGCGGCCAGGTCGTCCTCCTGGACCACCATCAGCTCGCCGGTGGCCTCGATGGGCTCCGGCCCATCGTCCACCGCGGCCTCCGGCTCGACCGGGGGCTCGGGATCCGGCTCCACCAGGGGCTCGGCTGCTGCCTCGGCCACCACCTCGGGCTCCGGATCGGGTTCCGCTTCAGGCTCGATGGGCTCGCCAAGCGCCCCGATGCTGGCGCCGAGGGGAGTGACCGTCTCGTCGAGGATCCCCGGCGCAGCCTCGGCCGGCAGCTCGGGCATGGGCACCTCGCCCACCTCGACGCCGTCGTCCTCAATGGCCACGCGGTACCTGTCCACGTGCGGCGCGTGCACGAAGAGGATGCGGCGCCATTCGTCCTGTCCCGCCTGCTGGGCGGCGCCCATGCTGCGGAAGCGGCCCACCTCGCTGCGCTGAGCCTCGGCCGGGCTGCCCGGCACGCCCACCACCACCACGAGAAAGCGCTTTCTCACACCCATTGCGGCCATGCTACCCCGTGGCCCGACGGCGGCGGGGCCACGGGGGGTATGTACCGATACTCTGGCGGGGTGAGTTCAGGTCCCTTCACGCACGTCGTCGCCTGTGTCGACGACTCTCCCGCGACCGAGTCGGTCATCCGCCTGGCGCAGTCGGTGATGGCCGCGGGCGGGCGCATCTCGGTGGTGCACGTGCTCGGTGGCCCGCCCTTCAGCGAGTCGTTCCTCGCGGCCATCGGCACGGCGTTCGGCGGCACTCCGCTGGGCGACAATTCGGGAGCGCAGCGCGAGATCGCGCAGGGACTGCTCGAGACGGTCTGCGACGGCGTGGATGGCGCCCACCCGGTGCTGCTCGACCCGCACGACGCCGATTCCGCCCCCGACGCCGTGGTGCGATGGGCCGAGGACAACGACGTCGACTGCGTCGTGGCGGCCTCGCATGGCGACCCGCTCACCCGCGTCGTCAAGCTGGTGGGGTCGTTCAGCGGTTACCTCGCGCGGCACGCGCCCTGCCCGGTGATTCTGCTGCCCCCGGGAACCACCTCGACCGACTAGTCGGAACGCGGCGGCCGCGGGAAGAACCCGCTGGTGCGCCGCACATACTCCGCGTAGCCGGGCCTGCGCTGGGCGATGTCCTTCTCGAGCAGCCCTGCTCCCGAGACCTTCACCAGCAGCACGGTCATGAGGATGGGCCCGATGAACCCCCAGGCGCCCGCTCCGCTCTCGGCGGCGATGAGGAAGATGCCCCACCACACCATGAAGTCGCCGAAGTAGTTCGGGTGGCGCGTGTAGCGCCACAGCCCGCTGTCGAGAACCTTGCCCTTGTTCGACGGGTCGGCCTTGAACCGCGCCAGCTGCCAGTCGCCTATCGACTCGAAGGCGAACCCGATTGCCCACGCCACCCCGCCGGCCGCCACCAGCCATCCCAGTCCGCGGTCGGGCACGGCGGCCAGCTGCACCGGCAGTGAGACGACCCACATCAGCACCCCCTGCAGCACGAAGATGGTGACCAGGCTGATGATCCAGAAGCTGGGGCCGCGCTTCTCGCGCATGGCCGCGTAGCGGAAGTCCTCGCCCTTGCCCGCGTTGCGCCACATCAGGTAGCCCGACAGGCGCAGCCCCCAGAGCCCGACCAGCACCAGGATGAGCAGGCGCCGGCCCTCGTCGCCATCGCCCGCGACGAACGCGGTGATGGCCACGGCCACGAATCCCAGCGGCCACACGGGATCAATGACGCTGGCATCGCGCAGCGCCAGGCTGATGAGCCAGGTGATGACGACGATCGCCAGGACGACGATGGCCGACGTGAGCATGATGGCGCCGTATCCGATGGGGGGAGAATCGCACGCCGCGGCCGGTTACGCTCGCCGTGTGGAGCCCTGGTACATCCGGCTGGTCGAAGACCACGACGTGCCGCGTCCGCTGCTGCTGGCCGCAATCCGTGCGCGCGTGGCCACGCGGCTGCGTCGCGAGCGGCGCGGCGGCACCGATGCCGTCAGTGAGCGTGCCCGCGCGCTGCGCCGCCGAATGGCCGAGTCACCGGTGGCCGTCCGGGCCGACGCGGCGAACGAGCAGCACTACGAGGTGCCGGCCGAGTTCTTCGAGCTCTGCCTCGGACCGAGGCTGAAGTACTCGTCGTGTCTTTACCCGCCGGGCATCGATGACCTGGGCCTGGCCGAGGAGGCCATGCTGGCCCTCACCTGCGACCGCGCGCAGCTGGAGGATGGCCAGGACATTCTCGAGCTCGGCTGCGGCTGGGGGTCCCTCACCCTGTGGATGGCCGAGCAGTACCCCGCCAGCCGCATCACCGCCGTCAGCAACTCCGCGGGGCAGCGTCAGTACATCGAGCGGCAGGCCGCGGCGCGCGGGCTCTCGAACGTGACCGTCATCACGTCGGATGTCACGGTGCTCGAGATGCCCGACGGCGCGTTCGACCGGGTTGTCAGCGTGGAGATGCTCGAGCACGTGAAGAACCACCACGCGCTGTTTGCGCGCATCCACCGCTGGCTGCGGCAGGACGGCCTGTTCTTCGTGCACGTGTTCACGCACCGCGACATCGCGTTCGAGTTCAGCGAGGACGACCGCAGCGACTGGATCGGCCGCCACTTCTTCACCGGCGGCACCATGCCTTCGGACGACCTGCTGCTGCACGCGGCCACGGGCGAGTTCGCCGTGGTCGACCACTGGCGGGTGTCGGGTCGCCACTACGAGAAGACGGCCCTGCACTGGGACGACAACCTGGTCGCGCATCGCGACGAGGCCGTGGCCATCATGGATCGCGACCACCCGGGCGAGGGGGAGAGGTGGTTCCGCCGCTGGCGGCTGTTCTTCCTCGCCTGCGCCGGGCTGTGGGGCTACTCAGGCGGCGACGAGTTCATGGTGTCGCACTACCTGTTCTCACCGCTGCCGGACTAGCCGGGCGCCGGCGGCTGCGTGCCGCCCGGCGGGGGGGCGGGCGGGGGCGCCTGCACGCCGCCCGGTGGGGGCGGGGCGGGCACGGGTGTTGCCGGCTCGGGCGTGGTGACCGGCGTCGGTGTGGTGGTGGGCTGGTCCTTGGCCGGCGGGGTGGTGTCCGACACCCTGAAGCTGCGGGCGTTCATGAGTCCGCTGGGCCAGTACGTGGGCAGCCACGAGATGCTCACGCCCCCACGGCCACCTGACGAGTGGATGATCCACTTGTTGCCCAGGCTTATCGACATGTGTGAGGCCTGGTTCATGGGCGTCCTGCGCCCGGAGCCGCCGAAGAAGACGAGGTCGCCCGCCCGCGCGGCCTGCCACGCGATGCGCTTGCCCCGCTTGCCCACGTTCATGGTGTAGGTGGTGCGCCCGCTGGGCATGTTGATGGCCGCCTCGGCGGCGCGGTCGCCGGTGGTCCACACGTACCAGACGATTCCCGAGCAGTCGAAGCCCCCTGCCGCCTGGGGGTCGAGCGGGGAGTTCTGGTCGGTCCACTCGCCGCCCCACACGTACGGATTGCCCACCAGTGCCAGTGCGCGCTGCACGGTGGGCACGAACATGGGGTCGACCGCCGGGATGCGGAACGCCTGCAGGGCGCGCACCGACGAGGGCAGGCCGCCGCGGCGTATGGCCCGGCCGCGGGCCGCCATGAGCACAAGGTCTGCCAGGCGGATGGGCTGCGAGTCGTGACGCTCGAGCGCGTCGTCGCTCGCCGGGTAGTTGCGGCGCAGCCCGGCCTCGCGCGCGGTGATGGAGGTGGCAAAGCCCTCGGGCAGCACGAACCGGCGCCCAGCGCCGTCGCGGAACTGGCCGAGGCGCGAGACCGCGCGGCCCATGCCCAGCCCCAGCGTCCATGCCTGGTTGGCATCGCGCCCGATGAGCGGGGCGTCGAGGGCCACGGCGCCGCCGGGCGCCGCAAGCCAGCCCCTCTCCACCGCGCGCTTCGCCGCGGCTCCCTGTGGGTCGTCTGCCGCGACGTCGTTCCATGCCGCGCCGATGGGCCCTGCCGGCAGGCCCAGCACCGGCTGCATGAGAACCACAAGATCGCGGCGCGTGGCGTCACGCGAGAGCGCGACGGCGTCCCTGGGGCCGGCCCACATGCGCGCCTTCGCGAGATCGCGCGCGGCCTCCTCGGCGAACCGGAACGCGGCGGCCGGAACCGGCCCGCCCGTGGGCGGTGTCTGCGCGAGGGCGACCGCCGTGAGCGATCCGATCGCGATGAGAGGCGCGGCAACGGTCGTGGCGACGATCGCGCGGCGCCGCGGTGTGCGACGAGGGCCCGTCATGAGGGAGGAGAGGCTAGACCCGCCGTGCGGTCCCCGGGGTTGCGATGGAACACCTGTCGACGATTCGCAACATGTCCTGCATATCGCCCTGACGCAGCAGGACCGCCGCCTACCGGCTTGAGCGCAACTCCCTCAGGTTCTGCGCCAGCAGCACCACGGCGCCGACGAGCAGCAGAACCCCCAGCGTGAGGCGCCATTCCTGTACGAGGCCGACCACCACGGATGCGCCCACGATCACGATGATCGCCCACCCGAGGAACGCCAGCAGCCTGCCCCTGGCGAGCGACTCGAAGCCCACCACCACGAGCACGCCCACCAGCGCACCGAACCAGTAGTAGCCCGAGTCGTTGCCGACCAGCAGCCAGATGACGATGGCGATGATGAGGGGCGTGCTGATGGCGGCCCAGATGCGCAGCAGGCGGCTTCGCACCTTGCTGGTGGGCACGTCGGACCCGGCTGTCTCGAGCGCGGCCACGGCCGCCTCGCCCAGATGGGCCCTGGGCGACTCGACGGGAAGACCGTCCTGCTCGGCCGCGTCCAGCGCATCGAGTTCCGCCGTGAGGTGGCGTCGCTCATCCCGCAGTGCGAACAACGACTGGTCGTGCGCCACGAGGGCCTCGCGCCTCTTCCCGGCGATCTCGGCCGTGATGGTGTCCGCTTCCAGCGCCCGCAGTTCGGCGACCTCGTGACGGGCGACCTCGCGCTCGGCCTGCACCTCGGCGTCGATGTCGCGTATCCGGGCCTGCACGGCTGCCCGCCGTGCGGCGATGGCGGCATCGGCGGCTGCGGGGTCGGGGTCGACCTTCTGCATGCCGGCCCAGCCGAGGGGGTCCTCCCAGCGCATGCGGTCGATGCCGTCGCGCTCGTGCTTGGGCCCGGTGGGCGCCGACTCGCCGCCGAACGGATCGCGCGAATCACGCCCCCAGCGGCCGCTGAAGTCGCGCACCCACGGCGTGTGGTCATCGATGAGCACCGGCTGCCAGTCGCGGTCGCCCCCCGGGCCCACCGCCACGCCGTCACCGCGGTGGTAGTCGATGAACGGCACACCGAGGCCCTCTTCCAGCTGCGAGTGCTCGCTCCACGGCGTGATCTTCCTGAAGACCCGGCGCAGGGCGTTGATGAACCCGCGCATCACGGGGGGGTCCACCCGCACGGCCTCGTCCACCGACCGCGGTGCATGGGAGTGCGACCCCGCCCCGGGGTACGCCACGATGTGGCCGTCGACCCACTCGAGGTCGGGGTCGTCGACGCGGCGCCTGAGGCCGTCGCCCTCGGCATCGTGCGACGAGAAGGCCACCCAGCGCGGCTCGAGTTCGCCGTGCCGGCCAGGCGCCAGGAAGATGATGATGTTCTCCCAGTCGGCCTCGTGGTCGTTGATGCCGTGGAACGACGAGCGCCAGTCGTTCATGGGGTAGAAGAACCAGTACTGCAGGATCGTCCAGCCGGCCTCGCGCGATACCCGGCCGTAGTACGGGGTGCCGGCCGCCGCGATCTGCTCGCGGTAGGTGATCTCCGCCGCCGCCACGCTGCCGCGGGGAACGCGGCCACGGAACAGCAGCGTGAGGCGGAACAGGGCGTCGAAGATGCGGCTGGTGATGCCGACCTCCGAGAAGCGGCTGCCACCGCGCATGGGCTCGCCGTGGCCCTCGCGCCGCCACTCGCGGAACTCGCGGCGGCTCAGCGGGTGCTCCACGTAGAGCAGGTGCAGCGTGTCGCCGCGGTGCTCGCGTGCGATTTGCGCCAGCACGTCGAGGTCGAGGCCACCCGCCTCGACAAGCTTCACGTCGCTGTCGTCGTCGCGGCGCATCCACAGCGAGCACGCGCGCACGTAGGCGTCGGCGTCGGATGGCAGGAACAACTCCACCCGGTTGAACCGCAGGATGGGTTCGAAGCGACGAAGCAGCTGCAGGTCGTCCACGGGGTCACACTAGGGGAGCCGCGCTCTGCGCCGCCGGGGCCGCCGCTAGCGTTGGGCCATGAACATCACCCGCCTCAGCGGCCTTGCTGCCGCCACACTCCTGTCCGCCGCGCTGCTCGTCGGCTGTGGGTCATCGTCTGATGCCACGACCGCCGCCGACACCACGGCCGCCACCTCGACCGCGACGTCCACCGGCGAGAAGGTCGGCGGCATCGCAACCTGCGACGCCGCATCCATCACCAAGGCCGCCCAGGGCACCGAGACCACGCCCGTGGCCCTGGCCCAGCCCGACTCCTTCAAGTGCGCCGATGGCTGGGCGTACGCCTTCGTGAACGTTGGCGAGGGCGAGTCGCAGTACACGGCCACCCAGGTGTTCCAGGCAGAGGGCCAGTTCTGGATTCCCAAGGACCGCGCGAAGGTGTGCACGGCCCCGGGCAACGAGGTGCCGGCCTCGATCTACCAGGACGCCTGCGAGACGAACTAGGCGCTTCCATGCGGGCCGCGCCGGGATGGTGCGGCCCGCATGCGGCGCCCCGGCGCCGGACCGACCGTTCTCCGCATTTCGGACCCTCCCGCATGTAGCGTCGCGCCACGACGACGACGGGGGTGTTCGTTGAGACTCGAGCCGCTGTACCGCGTGACCTTCCGGTATCCCGATGGGGGTCATGGAACCGTCCTCGAGGGCGAGGCCGGTAGCGAGGGCCACTACTTCTTCGTGGCCGAGGGCGAGGTGACCGGGCGCATCGCGGGTCGCATGCAGGCGGCCAACCACCCCCGCTCGCGCATCGACAAGAACGCGCTCCCCAACATCCAGGGCGCGATCACCACCGACGACGGCGCCACGATCATCTTCGACTGGCACGGCTTCGCGCGTCCCGCGCCGCCGTCGCCGCGGCAGATCGTGGTGTCGGGCACGCACACCACCGGAGACGAGCGCTACTCGTGGCTCAACAACGTGGTGTGCGTGGGCTGCGGCGAGATCCGCCCGCAGGACGACTCCGGCGGCGCCCGCAACGTGGTGGGCGGTCGCATCGACTTCGTCATCGAATTCTCTGAGCTCATCTGGGAGCCCATCGACCAACAGGAGGCCTGATGTTCCTGCTGCGCGCCACGTACAACCGCCCCATCGAAGAGGTCGACCAGCTCCTCGAGGGTCACAAGGCCTGGATCATGAAGAACTTCGATGAGGGCCGCATCCTTCTGACCGCCCGTCAGGTTCCCCTGGTCGGCGGCATCATCCTCGCCCGCGGCGAGAGCGTCGAGGAGATGTGGGCCATGCTGGAGGAGGACCCCTTCAAGACCTCCGGGATGGCCGACTACGAGGTGCTCGAGTACGCGCCGGTACGCGCGGCAGAGGGCGTCGAGGGGTTGCTCGAGCCCGACGCCTGATCGGCACGCCGCCCGCGGGAGGCGCGCCGGGCTCAACGTGACAGGCGCGCGCGCGTGATCGCGCCGCGCTCGTCGCGGCCTCGCGGGTGACGGTCGTCGCCGCACCGCGGTCCGGCGGGCCCGCGTCACCGGCTAGCCTCCGGGGCGACCTCGACCCCGACGGACGCCCGCGTGCAGATGATCCGGTTCAGCACCATTGTTGTCGTCGTCGGCCCCTCGGACCGCTCTGTGGCCCGGGGCGGCTGCGGCAGGGTGCCGCGCTGATGCACCGTTTGGTGCAGGGCTACCGGCGCCTGCGCGGCCTGTCATGGCCCAAGGGCTATCCGATCGCGCAGTTCCCCAACCCGCCGCTGCTCATCGGGCTGCTGGCGCTGCTCCTGCGCTACCTCACCAGTGGCGCCCTGGCCGATGCGTTCGCCGCGATCGCCTACGTATTCATCGGCGTCTGGGCGTACCTCGAACTGACCGCAGGGGTCAACCTGTTCCGCCGTGTGCTGGGCCTTGCCGGGCTCATCTACATCGTGGTGGTCATCGCCCAGCGCTTCGGCGCGTAGGGCGGCGGGAGTGCAGCACGACATCGCGGTCGTCGGGGCCGGCCTCAGCGGTGTGCGTGCGGCATGGCTGCTGCAGCAGGCGGGTGCAGACTTCGTGGTGCTCGAGGCGGCTGCCCGAACCGGTGGGCGCATCCTCTCGCTGGGCGCGGATGGCGCCCGCGGCCCCCTCGACATGGGCCCGTCATGGTTCTGGCCGGCCTTCCAGCCCCGCATGCCCGCGCTGGTGCGCGAGATGGGCATTCGGACGTTCCCGCAGGCAGGCGCAGGAGCGCTCGTGTGGGAGGAGTCGCCCACGCAGTGCACCCGTTTCGAGGCGGGGGCACCCGACGATGGCTCCATGCGCATCGAGGGCGGAGTCGCGACCCTCGTGGATGCGCTGCTGGCCGATATACCCGCTGATCGCGTTCTGACCGGGCACCGCGTGAGCGCGCTGCGGTGCACGCCCGGCGGTGTGTCGATCGAGGCGGCGGGCCCGGATGGCGCCACCACCGTCGAGGCGCGCGTGGTCATCTGCACGCTGCCGCCGCGCCTGCTCGCGCGGTCCCTTGTCTTCGACCCACCTCTCCCGGAACCGGTTCGCAGTGGCTGGATCGCCGTTCCCACCTGGATGGCCGGCAACGCGAAGTTCGTGGCCGTCTACGAGCGCCCGTTCTGGCGCGACGCGGGCCTGTCGGGCGAGGGTCGAAGCCGCGTGGGCCCGCTGGTGGAGATCCACGACGCATCCGACGGCCACGGACTCGCTGCGCTCACGGCGTTCATCGGAACGCCTGCGCAGGCACGCATTGGTGCAGATCATCAGGTGCGCGACGCCGCCATCGCCCAGCTGACGAGGCTGTTCGGCGACGAGGCCGCGCACCCCGTGGCCAGCCTGATCAAGGACTGGGCCGCAGACCCGCTGGTGGCAACCGACGACGACATGCAGCCGCTGTATGCGCATCCGTCATACGGCGGCCACCCGCCGCCTCCGGGGGAATGGGCGCCCCGCCTGCTGCTCGCCGGAACCGAGTCGGCGCGCACGTACGGCGGCTACATGGAGGGCGCCCTCGAGGCAGCCGAGGTCGCGGTGGCCGCAGCGCTCGCCGGATCCCCCCCGGCATGAACGCCCCCCACGGGTGCCGGCGTGTGTGTCTGCGTGCGCACCGTCGGCGGAGGGATAGAATCGCTGCCGTGCCGCGCCGCCCCTCCCATCGCGCATGGACCGCCCTGCTCGCCATCATCTTCGCGTGCATGGTCCCCTTCGCGGGCCCCGCGGCGGGAGTCGTGGAGGACAGGAACCCGCGCATCGTCGGGGGCTCATACGCAGCGCAGTCCGACTGGCCCTTCCTGGTGGCCCTGGTCAGGCCGGGTGCCGGGCGGCCGTTCGAGCGTCAGTTCTGCGGTGGAAGCGTCATCGCGCCTGACTGGGTGCTCACGGCAGCGCACTGCGTGGTGGACAGCGCGAACCAGCCAATCGCCCCGGATCGGGTGGCCATCCTCACCGGCACCGTCTCGCTGGCCGGGGGGTCGGGCGCCGAGACCCCGGTGACGCAGGTGGTGGTGGCCCCGGGTTACCCGGCGGGCCCGGATGCTGCGCTGCTGCGCCTCGCGCTCCCCACCACTGCGCCGGCTGTGGCACTGGCGCGGCCGGGGCAGCCGGAACTGTGGGCTGCCGGGACGCGGGCCGCGGTGGCCGGTTGGGGGGATACGGCTGAGGACGCCGGCGTCTTCCCGATGGCGGCCCGTCAGGTGAGCATCCCGCTCATCGCGGACTCGCGGTGCCGGTCGGCCATCGGCAGTGACTTCGCCGCGACGCGCGAGCTCTGCGCAGGGGTGCCCCGGGGCAAGGCCGACTCATGCCAGGGCGACTCAGGCGGGCCCCTCGCGGTGCGCACGCGCATCGCCCCCGTGCTGGTGGGCATCGTGTCCTGGGGGTACGGCTGCGCCCGCCCCGGCAGGCCGGGCCTGTACACGCGGGTGAGTGCCATCGGCGACTGGGTGACGCAGGTGACCGGGGCCCGGCCGGGCGGGGTGGTCCTTCCGGCCCCGCTGATCCGTGTCGGCGCGCAGCGGGTCGTTGCCCGTCGCGGCAAGGCGGTTGACCTCTCGTACAGGCTCTTCGGGTCAGCGCGGCGCAGTTCCGAGTACGTGGCCATCCTCGATGGCAGTGGTCGCATCCTCTCGGACTACGAGACGGCCGAGGGCCCCTTCGTGGCGGGCCGGGACGTGTTCTACGTGCGCTGGCGCGTACCGCGTAGTGCCCCGAGCAGCCTGTACTTCTGCGTCGCGGCCGCGCCCCCGAAGAGGGACTACGGGGACCCGGGCTGCGCGCGAATCATCGTGCGCTGATCGCCGGCTCACGCGTCTTCGCGATTGTGCCGTCCACGCGGCGGAAGGCGTGAAGGTGGTGAACGACGAGAGCCCCGCGAATGCGGGGCTCTCGTGAAGCGGGAGTGACGGGACTTGAACCCGCGGCCTCAGGATTGACAGTCCTGCGCTCTAACCAGCTGAGCTACACCCCCGGGTTGCTCCGGGCGAGCCATGGGCGGTGACGGACTTGAACCGCCGGCCCCCTGCTTGTAAGGCAGGTGCTCTAC
>CAMCDF010000003.1 GCA_945873475.1 Bifidobacterium breve
GCGGTCGCGGACGTGTGGGTGGTGTCGAACCACCGGCACGAGTGGCTGCTGCCGGTGCTCGGGCGGCTGGGCTTCGACGAGGTCGTGGACCACATCGAGGTGTCCAGCCTCACGGGGCGCGTCAAGCCCGACCCCGCGGCCTGGGAGGCGCTGATGGCCGACGGCACGCCCGCCGCCGATGTGGTGGTGGTCGACGACCAGGAGCCCAACCTCGAGGCCGCGCGGTCGCTGGGCATCACCGCGATCCGGGCCGGGGGCGACAACTCGTGGGCCGATGCCGTGGACGCCTGGCTGGCGTCGCGCGCCTGCTGACTACTGCTGGGTGCTGCGGGAGTCCGACGACATGTCGTCGGCGCCGGGCGGGTCCGAGATGACCAGGTCGCCCACCGTCGAGAACTCGTAGCCCTTCGCGCGGAGTTCCTTGACGATGCGCGGCACCGCCGCGATGGTGGATGCCCGGTCGCCACCGCCGTCGTGCAGGAGGATGATCGACCCGGGCTGCGCCTGCGAGACGGCGGTCTGCACGATCTGATCGGCGGAGGGGCGGGTCCAGTCGACGGTGTCGACATCCCAGAGCACCGAGAGCAGCTTCGCCTTCTCGGCCTGCTTGAGCACCGCCGGGTCCACCGATCCATAGGGAGCGCGGAACAGGCGGCTGGCGACGCCGCCGACCGAGATGATCTCCCCGGCCGTGGACTCGATCTCGGCCTGCTGCTCCTTGGCCGGCAGCGTGGTCATGTCCTTGTGGTTCCAGGTGTGCACGCCCACCTCGTGGCCGTCCGCCAGCACCTGGCGGAAGATGTCGGGGTTCTCCTTGATGTTCGCCCCGATCACGAAGAACGTTGCGGGCACGTTCAGCTTCTTGAGCTCCGCCAGCACCGCGGGGGTGTCCGGGCCGGGGCCGTCGTCGAACGTGAGGGCCACGTACTTGCGCGATCCGCCGGCCTTGTTGATGCTGACGCCGGTCTGCCCGATGTTGACGAGCTCCTGGTCGCGCGGCCCGAGCTGCGACGCCGCCGCCGCGATGTCGGCCTCGCTCACGGCGGGGATCACCGGCTCGCTGGCCGCCGTGGACGCCACGGGCTCGTCTCCGCCCCGTGCGATGAGGGCGACGATGCCCACAACCAGCGCGATGGCGATGATGGCCAGCGCGAACGGCGGGAACCGGCGCTGCCTGCGCCTGCGCCGGTTGCGCGGCGGGCGCCCGCGGGGGGCGGGTCGCCCCGAAGGTGTCCTGTCAGTCGCCACTACCCCAATAATGCACTGCGGGACCGGCGTCCGCGAGGATCGCCGGTCCCGCTGGGACCACTCGTGGTGTGCGGGCCTAGCTGGCCAGCGCGGGCGGTGTTCCGGCCGCCGCGTTCATGGCATCCCAGGGGATGGTGATGGCGCGGCCCTCCATGACGACCTCGCCGGCCGACCTGAGCTTGCCGAAGGCGGTGGTCACGGCCTCGCGCGACGCCCCGATGAGCGATGCCCACTGTGCGTGCGTGAGGTCGAGCCCGATGCGCACCCCCTCGGGCGCGGCGGTGCCGATCTGCTCGGCGATCTGGTGCAGTCGCCTGCGCAGGCGGTCCTCCACGCGCATCTCCGAGACGATGCCCACGGTCTGCCTCAGGTTGGCGAGGCGACCGGTGAGCGCCACCGCCAGGTTCACGCCGAAGCGCGGGTACCGGGTGATGAGCGCCTCGATGGCGTGCACGGGCAGCGGGGTGACGGCGCTGGCCTCGAGGGCCACCGCCGGAGCCGCGGCCTCCAGGCCCAGCGACGAGTACACGGCGCCGGGCTCGACGATGGTCGTCGTGACCTCCTGGCCCTGAATGGTGACGTCGCTGAGGGCGATGCGGCCCTGGCGGACGATGTAGACGTGGTCCCCGCGTGTGAGTGACGCGGGCGTGTCGGCCTCGCGCGGCCAGCGCACGAGGGGCAGGCGCGCATCGAGCAGGTCGAGGTCGCGCCGCGGGATGCCGTCGAACAGGTCCAGTCGGGACAGCGCGGGTCGCGCGGCGTCCGTGGAACCGTTGGGCGTGAGTGTGGGAAGTGGTGTGAGAGTGGCCATGGGGTCACCCTCGCAGGGGGTTGTAAGAGACCTTTGAGGTCCCCGGTAACGCTGGGTGACGGTCACATTGAGGTATGGCGGCGACAGCGTTGCCGCATGGCTCTCAGGTGACCCGTATCCCCGCTTCCCATGCGGGTATACGCAATTGTTAAGGAGTTGCGGGCACGCCCGCCTCCCTAGGCATGGTTACACGCCCGAGGGCCCTTCCGGCGCCCCGATGTCGCCGCGTGACACCCCGGGCCCTAGCCCGGCAGGCGCCCGTCCACGCGAAGCACGCGGTCGGCGTACAGGATGGCGATGGCGATCAGGGCGAACGGCTGCACCAGCAGCTGGGTGAGGGTGCTCCAGATTCCCTCGCCCCATGCGAGGGCCGTGCCGTCGAGCGGGGTGAGGATGGCCGCGCCGACGATTCCGATGGCCAGCTGGGCGATTGCCGTGACCACCTGGATCAGCACGAAGGCGAGGAAGACGGTCCACCAGCTCCCGCGAACCAGGTCCTGACTGCGCCGCAGGGAGTCGCGGACGCCCTTGCCCTCGATCACCACGACCGGTCCCGCGAACAGCCACAGGATGGCCAGGAAGATGCCCGGGATGATCAGGGCGAACAGTCCGACGATCACTCCGAGGGTCACCAGCACCAGCGCGCCGAAGAGGATCCAGAAGCGGATGCCCACCTGCTCGAGGGCGGCCCCCGCCCCCACGCGGTCGCCGCTGAGCCTGCGCACGGTGGCGATGGCCACCGCGGCGCCGCTGACGGGGATGAGCAGCACGGCGGGTATGAGCGCGATGGCCAGGATGACGCCGGCCTGCGCCAGGTCGCCCGAGCCCGTGGCGGCGTTCGTGGCGATGGCAGAGAGGATTCCCACGGGCACCACGGTGACCGCGGTGAGCAGCAGGAACAGCCACGGCTCCCGGCGGTACATCTGCCAGGCGCGCGAGATCAGCTCCATGAAGGTGAAGGGGCCGGGTTCGGTGGTGGTCATGTCAGTCGATCGCCTCGTAGGGGACGGCATCGCGCACCAGGTCGCCGGCGTCCAGCCCGACGCTCTGCATGTAGAAGGGCGTGAGCAGGTTGAGCGTGTGGCGGCACGCGGGGCAGATGGGCAGCGGCGGGGGAGGGGGCACGCCCGGCGTCTCGCCGCTCAGCGAGTAGGGCGACCCGGAGTACCGGGCGCATGCCCCGCAGTCCTCACCGCGGGTGTCAAGGCGCACCAGGTCCCAGCCCGAGGCCGTGATCTGCTCCACCCAGCCCTCGTGGCGGGTGGCGTACCGGTCGGCCTCATCAGCCAGGTCGCGGCGGACGTCGGGGTCCCAGCCGTCACGGATCGCCGCGGCGAACACCGGGGGCGGGTCGGGAATATGGCGGAACCGCTCGGTCCAGGCGTCGATCTCGGCGTCCCAGTCACGCTCGGGCACGCGGTCAGTCCTCCACGAAGTCGACGGGGACCTCATGGTCGATGAGCCCGGCCTCGACCCCGCGGCGCAGCAGTTCGGCCACGGCGCGGCGTCCGTCCTCGCCGTAGTCGAGGGTGCGCTCGTTCACGTACATGCCGACGAAGCGGTCGTTGAGGTCGTCGTCGAGCCCGCGCCCGTACTCGGCCGCGTATGCCAGGGCGTCCGCCCGGTGCTCGAGGCCGAAGCGGATGCTCTCGCGCAGGATGTGCGACAGCTCGATCATGGCCTCGTCGCCCAGGTCGCGCCGCACCACGTTGGCGCCGAGCGGCAGCGGGAGGCCGTCGGTGAGCTCGTGCCACCAGGTACCCAGGTCGAGCACGTTCACGAGGCCCTGCGACTCGTAGGTGAGCTGGCCCTCGTGGATGACCAGGCCGGCGTCCGCGTCACCGCGCTCCACGACGTCGAGGATCTCGTCGAAGGGCACCACGAGAGGGTCGTCGATGCGTCCGGCCGCCAGCTGCAGCTCGAGGAAGGCGCTGGTGAGGGTGCCGGGCACGGCCACCTTCATGCCCGGGAGGTCGGAGGGGTCCACCTGCTCGCGCGCCACGACCATCGGGCCGTACTGCTCGCCCATCGACGCCCCGTGGGGCAGCAGCCGGTACTTGTCGGCCACCGTGGCATAGGCGTGCACCGAGATGGCCGTGACCTCGAGCCTGCCCTCCATGGCCCAGCGGTTGAGGGTCTCGATGTCGCGGAGGAGGTGCTCGAACTCGAAGTCCCCGGTGGGGATCCGGTCCTTGGCGAGCGCGTAGAACATGAACGCGTCGTCGGGGTCCGGGCTGTGACCCAGGCGGATCAGCGTCATCGGGAGATTCCTCCGGTCGAGTGGCGGGCGGCGCCACCTTATCGCCGCATTGCTACCGGGGGCGGGGAGAATCGTCTCTCAGCACGCACATGCCCTCGCCCTCGGCAACCAGGACGTCTCCCGAGTGCACGCTGACCACCGCGCGGAAACCGCGGTCGCTCTTCTGCACCAGGCGCCCGCGCAGCGTCAGCTCGACGCCCTCGAGGGGCACCGGCTTGCGCAGCCAGTAGCGCACCTTGGCGGTCATGCCCCAGAGGTCGTGCGGCGCGCCGGCGTACACCAGCATCTCGTCGACGAGCAGCCCGATGATGCCGCCGTGCAGCCGGTCGGCCCAGCCCTGGAAGCGCTCGTCGGGCGTCCAGGTGGCCACGGCGTCGGTGCCGTCCCGAAAAACGTGCAGGCCGAGGCCCGACTCGTTCTCCGACCCGCACACGAAGCAGTGCGTGATCTCCGGCGGATTGAGGAGGTCTCCGGTTCCGTTGCTCATGCGAGCATGGTGGCATGGCCGGATGGGTGGCGCAGGTGGCACGCGTGCCGACGGAGCACGGTGACTGGTGGATGGCCTGGGGCGACGGCGGGCTCGTGGCCTGCGCGCGCACGCGCAGCGACGCCGGGCGCCGCGCCCGCGCCGCCGGGGCGACCCGCGTGATTTCCGGCACGATCCGCGACGTTCCCGCATCACCCGATTGGTCGCTGCTGCCCGGGGGATTCCGGGGCCGGGCCCTGCGTGCCTGTCACCTCATCCACAGGGGGGAGGTCATCACCTACGCCGACCTGGCGGTGAGGGCGGGCAGCCCGGGTGCCGCGCGCGCGGCCGGGTCGGCCATGGCGGCCAATCCGCTGCCCGTGGTCATCCCGTGCCACCGGGTGGTGCGGTCGGATGGCGGGCTCGGCGAGTACTCGGCCGGCGGCACCTCGGCGAAGCGCGGAATGCTGGTGCGGGAGGGCGCGCTGCCGCCGGATGCCTGATCACTGCTACTGTGCCGCGCCGTGATCGCGGTACTCGTCGTCATACACGTGCTCCTCTGCGTCCTGCTCGTCGCGCTGGTGCTTATGCACAGCGGCAAGGACGCCGGACTGTCCGGCGCCTTCGGCGTGGGTGGCGGCGCCAGCGCCTACGGCGGGTCGTCTGCGATCGTCGAGAAGAACCTCACGCGCATCACGGTGATCGTGGCGGTGCTGTTCTTCCTGATGACCTACGTGCTCGGCCGCGTGCTGGCCTAGCGCCGCACGACTCGGGACAGTCATCCCACGGGTCGGGAACGGCCCGCCCCCCCACCGGACGGTAGAGTTACCGGCGTGGATACCTCAACGTCAGTCCTGCGGTCGCTGCCGGTCAAGTTCATCGGCGCCTTCATCGCGCTCATCATCGCCGGTATCGGGCTGTACCTCGTCGGCGTCATCTCGATGTACGCCATCGCCTGGGTCGTCTGGCTCATCCAGACCATCTTCGGCTAGGCGCCCGCCGCATATCGCAACGAACAAGGGCCGCCCCTCGGGGCGGCCCTTGTCGTTTCGAGTGCGGCTGAGAGGACTTGAACCTCCACGACCCTAGGGGTCACAAGGCCCTCAACCTTGCGCGTCTACCAATTCCGCCACAGCCGCATTCGGGTGCCGCCCGCCGAGCGGACAGCGCGGGGCAATGTAGCAGCATGGCGGCAGCAGGAGGCCCTGTTAGGATGGCGAACACCAGTTCGACGTTTCCTACCCAGGGGCACCACTGATGGCGACGGCACCGACCGGCAGGCAGGCCGAGATACTGGCCTTCATCGAGGACCACGTGCAGCGGCATGGCTATCCGCCGACGGTTCGCGAGATCGGGCAGGGCGTGGGGCTGGCATCGCCGTCCACCGTGCACCGCCACCTCGAGAAGCTCGAGGAGTCGGGCCACCTGCGCCGCGACCCGTCGAAGCCCCGCGCGATGCTGGTGGGGTCGCAGGGCACCCGACGGCCGCAGACCGCGCCGCCGGCCATGACGCTGCCCCTGGTGGGTGCGGTGGCCGCAGGCGCGCCGATACTGGCCGACGAGCACGTGGAGGATCACGTGGCCGCGCCGTTCGCCGCCGACTACCTGCTGCGCGTGAAGGGCGACTCGATGATCAACGCGGGCATCCTCGACGGCGACCTCGTGGCCGTGAAGCAGCAGCAGGACGCCCGTGACGGGCAGATCGTGGTGGCGCTGCTGGAGGACGAGGCCACGGTGAAGCGGGTGTTCCGCGAGCCGGGCGGCGTGAGGCTGGAGGCCGAGAACCCGGCGTATGACCCCATCCGCGGCACGGACATCCGCGTCATCGGCAGGGTCGTCGGGGTGATGCGCGACCTCTAGCGCGGTACCCTTCGGGGGCGAGCCAGGCAGTCGCGGGGCTTCGGCCTCGAGGAAAGTCCGGACACCGCAGAGCAGGGTGCTGGTTAACGGCCAGCCGGGGAAACCCGAGGGAAAGTGCCACAGAAACGAAACCGCCTCGTCGAGCGATCGCGGGGTAAGGGTGAAAAGGTGCGGTAAGAGCGCACCAGCGGTCCGGTGACGGGCCGGCTGGGTAAACCCCACTCGGTGCAAGGCCAAATCGGGGCGTCACGGGTTGCTCGCCCAGTCCCAGGTAGGCCGCATGAGGCGCCCGGCAACGGGCGTCCCAGATGGATGACTGTCCACGACAGAATCCGGCTTACGGCTCGCTGACCCGGGGGTCCCGCAAGGGGCCCCCGGCATGCTTTCGGGGCTAGGGCCCGGGTGCAGGCGACGGGGGATCCGACAGCGGGTCGAGGCCCTCGGCCATTCCCCGTATGAGCCCGGCGGTGATGTGCTCGACCGCCGCGCGCAGGACGTCGACCGAGCCCGGCTCGATGTCGTGGCCGGCATCACGTGCCGCGGCGGCCTCCCCCATGACGGCGGCCGACAGCCGCCGGTCGCGCAGGATGACCTCGACCTGCTGGCCCCGGGCCACGCCCCGCAGGCCGGTGACCTCGGCCCGCTCATCCAGCTGCCCGAGCCGGCCGGTCTCGAGCGCGCGGGCCAGCGGGCGTACGTATCGCTGGGCCTCGCTGCGCGCGGCAGTCGCGCTGGGCGGCGCAACGGGAAGATCGGGTGCGTCGGGGGAGTGGTCGCTCAGGCGCGCCGCGATGGCGTCGGTGCAGTCCAGCAGGTGCCGGGCGAGCAGTGGGCAGGGCAGGAACTCGAGGTCCGATGAAACGGCGCGTACAGACCGGGGAGGAGGCGCGTCGGCGCTGCGCAGCCAGTCGGCGAGCTCCTCGACCTCGAAGCGGCGATGGCCCCCTGCGGTGCGATGGCACGGCACGCGCCCGGAGTCGGCCCACAGGCGCACCGTCGGGACGCTGACGCCGAGCATCGCTGCCGCCTCGCTGGTGGTGAGGGTGCGGCGTCCCGGTGCCAGCTGGCGCTCGCGCACGCCCAGCCACCGCCGCGCGGACCGTGCGGGTTGGTCAGTCGACATCGCGGAACGTGCGACCCCGCGCGTCCACGAGCATCGCGACCACGATGACCACCACCATCAGGATGACGCCGATCGTGAGTGCGGCGCCGAGGCGCGCACCGGTGGCCGAGGCCACGGCGGTGGCCGCGACCCCGACGACGATGGCGACGACCCAGGCGACGAGGTCGACGCGGCTGAATCCGAGCGGCCACATAGCCTGAGGATAGCCCGGGATCAGGCTGCGATGGCCCTGGGCCCCGCCGGTCGCGTGGCGGTGGGTACCACCGACCCCGCAAGCGCACCGATGGCGTCGAGCATCTCGGCGATTGCGGCGCAGGGGTCCGACCGCAGCAGCGCGCCCGTGGCCGGCGAGGCCAGGCGCGTGGCCGTGGCCCGCGCCAGCGCCAGGGGCCCCGACTCGGTCGACTCGTGACGTGAGAGGGCGAACAGCGCCGACGTGACCTGGTCGAGCGCGTGGGCCACCGACATCGGCAGTCGCTCGTCGAGCAGCAGCCCGTCGAGCACGTCGTCGGCGTGGTCCCCGAGGGCACCCGCCGGTGCCGCCGCCACGCGCGCTGCGGCACCCCACGTGGCCCCGGCCGCTGCGGGGTTGTCGCCTGTCACCCGTGCGCATGCCAGCAGCAGGGCGCTCATCCACGCGCCACGCGGCAGGAAGGTGCCCAGCCGCATCACGTGCCATGTGGCGTCCCGCGGCATGGATCCCTCGAGCAGGCCGCGCACCGCGGCGACCTCGCGCCTCACGGCCAGGGCGGCGCCCCGCGGGTCGAGCGCATTGCCCCCGCTGGACTGCGAGCGCGCCTCGCCCGCCGCGTGCCCGAGCGCCTCGATGACGTCTGCCGGAAGAACCTCGGCGGCCGCGGCCGCGGCCAGGGCCGCATGCTCCAGGTGCCGTGCCGCCAGCGCGCCGCCCGTGCCGACGGGGGGCACGAGGCCGTCGGGACCGGCCGCTGCCAGCGCCGAGAAGGCCGCAGCCGGACCGGCCCCGTCGCGCGCGGCCAGGGCCCGTGCGCCGAGCACGCGTGCCGAGGCGTCGGCGCGCTCGAGCGCTGCCGCCATCTCGTGCACGCGCATGCGGGTATCCGCGGTCATGGGGCCACGGTATGCCTGCCGTCGACGGCGGTCCTCATACATGCGTCCAATACGGCGACGGCCGGCTTGTGCGCCGGTACGAGCCCGTTCTCGGGCGGCCCGGGCGGCCACGTGGCGTAGTTTCGCGCCCGTCATCCGCATCACCACCCGACGCCAGGAGCACGACGTGGCCCGACTCGAGCCCGGACAGCCGGCCCCCGACTTCACCCTTCCCTCGGACGGCGGTGACGACGTCACGCTGTCGGCCCTTCGCGGGGGCCCCGTGGTGCTGGTGTTCTATCCGAAGGCCATGACCTCCGGGTGCACGCAGCAGGCGTGCGAGTACCGCGACTCGCTGGCGCTCTTCGGCAAGGTCGATGCCACCGTGCTGGCCATCAGCCCCGACCCGGTGGCCCGCCTCGGGAAGTTCCGCGACAAGGAGGGGCTCACGTTCCCCCTGCTCTCGGATGAGTCGCACGAGGTGCTCGAGGCCTACGGCGTGTGGGTGGAGAAGTCGATGTACGGCAAGAAGTACATGGGCGTGGAGCGCAGCACCTTCGTGGTGGGCGCTGATGGCGTGCTGCTGCACGCCGATTACAAGGTAAAGCCGGCAGGGGATGCCGAGCGGGTTCTCGCCCTCCTGGGCTGAGCCCCGGTACGCTGCCCGGCGAAGTCATTCCCCGGAGGATCTCCATGGACGTTTTCGAGGCAATCCGCAAGCGCAAGGCCGTGCGCACGTACACCGACCGCCCCGTGCCGGATGACGTGCTCGACAGGGTGCTGCGTGCGGCACTGCAGGCACCGACCGGCAGTGGATCGCAGGCCTGGAGCCTGCTGGTGGTGCGCGACGAGGCCACGCGCCTGCAGGTGGCCGACCTGGTCATCGCCGGCGGCGCGAAGTACTTCGCCGAGATGCGCCCGCGCCGCGACGCCACGCCCGAGGAGCACGAGGCCGAGTGCGTGGCGTACGCCGAGAAGATCCTCCCCACCTACCGCATCGCGCCGGTGTGGGTGATGGGGCTGCTCGTGCCCCGCGGCAACTACCCCGAGACCATGGCCGAGGGCGGCTACGTGGACGACCTCCTCTCGGTGGCCTTCGCCATGGAGAACCTGTTCGTCGCCGCGCGTGCCGAGGGCCTGGGCACCGTGCCCACATCGGCCTTCCAGCGGTTCGAGAAGGACCGGCTGCGGGAGATCGTCGGCCTGCCCGCCGACGTCGACCCGGTGCTCGTGACCCCGCTCGGCTACCCCGAGTCGTTCCCCGAGGGGCTCCCGCCCGCGCTCAAGCGCTCGTACCGTGGGTGGAAGTCGCTGGTGCACGACGACTCGTGGGGCAATACCCGCGACTAGGACCAGGAGGCCCTCCAGTGGCATGGGATGACATCGCGCAGTGGCAGCCGCAGGACCTCTTCGCCTCGTTGCGGATGGGCGACAAGGTGCAGCCCGTGGACTGCCGTGAGCTCACCTGGCGCGAGGCGGACACCAAGGTGAAGAACGCCATCCGCATCGATCCGATGTCGTTCACGTCGGAGATCGACGGCCTGCCGAAGGACAAGGAACTGGTCTTCTACTGCGACCGCGCGGGCGAGGCCACGAGCATGAAGATCGCCCTCACCGCCTTCGACAAGGGCTTCACGAGGGTGGGTGTGCTGGTGGGGGGCTTCGACGCATGGGTGGCGGCGGACTACCCCGTGGAACCCAAGGAGTAGCCCGACCGCACGCCCAGGTCGGTTGCTACTTCTTGGGCGTCAGCCCGTAGCGCTCCTCGAGCCACTCGGGGAGGATCGCGGCGATGCCGCGGATGAGCAGCTCGCGCTCCGAGATGGCCACACGGGCGGCCACGGAGAGCACCTGCTGGCCCTCGTCGGAGCGCACGCCCTGCACGCCCGACACCATGTTGTCGCCCTCGGTCTTGTTGTAGACCATGGCGCGGGCGGCCATGGGCCAGTGCTCACGGGTCCACTCGATCAGTGCTTCCTCGAGGTCGGTGGGCGAGTACTCCAGAAGGGCCCGCTGGAGCTCGTTGGGCGTGGGGTCACTGTCGCGCTGCATCTGGGGTCCTTTAAGGGGCCGTTTGCGGAATCTCCCGGCAGGATAGCCACGTGAGCGAGTCGACCGGTACGCGATTCGGCGGGGCCCGTGGACGGCTGGCGCTGCTGGTGGCGGGCGTGGCCCTTGCGGCGACGGCCGTGGTGGCGTCGGGAATCGAGTGGGGGCGGCTGCTGGTGCGCGGCAGGCTGGTGGTCATCGAGGACGGCCTCTCGCTGTGGCAGGGGGTCACCGTGCTGGTGGCGGCGGCCGTCGGGGCGCTGGTGATGGCCCTCGCGGTCGCGGCCTCGCGGGGGCGGCTTGCCGCCCTGGCGGCACTGGTGTCGGGCGTGGCCATTGCCATCGTCTGCGTGCAGGCGCTGGTGTGGCTGGTGACGCGCCCCGACGCCATCGCCGACCAGGTGAGGGCGGGCGCGGAGTCGATTCCGCTCAAGGGCTACGTGGTGCCGTCGATCGAGAGCATCGTCGGCCCCGGGGCATGGGTGGCCCTGGTCGCCGGGGTGCTGCTGACGCTGGTGGGGCTCGTGGGCGTCGTGGTTCCCTCATGGCGCAGGCGGCGCGGCGCGGTGGCGGGCTGATGGCCGCGCGCATTGCATCGCTGCTGCCGTCGGTCACCGAGATCGTGTGCGCGCTCGGGCTGGGCGACCGCCTGGTGGCGAGGAGCCACGAGTGCGACTTCCCCCCATGGGTGACGTCACTTCCCGCCGTCACCGCCTCGCGCCTGCCCGCAGATGCCGTGACCCAGGCCGAGGTGGACGCCGCGGTCACGGCTGCCGCCCAGGCGGGAGCGGCCCTGTACTCGCTCGACATCGAACTGCTGGCCCGGCTCGCCCCGGACCTGGTGGTCACGCAGTCGCTGTGCGACGTGTGCGCCGTGGACGAGGGCCTGGCGCTCGGGGCGGTGGAGCGCATGGATGCGCCGGCCCGCCTGCTGTCGTTGTCGCCCGGTCGTCTCGACGAGGTGATCGCCGCCGTGGGCGAGGTGGCCGTGGCCGCCGGGGAACCCGCGCGCGGGGAGGATCTGATGCAGGGCCTCCGTGCCCGGCTCGATGCGCTGCATGCCCGGGTGGATGGTCGCCCGCGGGTGCGCGTGGCAGCCGTCGAGTGGATCGACCCGCCGTGGTCGGCCGGTCACTGGGTGCCGGATCAGGTGGCGGCGGCCGGTGGGGAGGAGGTGCTGGCGCAGCCCGGCGGACGGTCGGCCCGCATGACCTGGGACGACGTGCGCAGCGCCCGCCCCGACGTGGTGGTGCTGATGCCCTGCGGGCTGTCGCTGGCCGAGACCCTGTCCCTGGCACGCGACGTTCCACCGCTGCCCTGCCGCGTGGCCGCGGTGGACGCATCGGGCCTGTTCAGCCGGCCGGGCCCCCGGCTGGTCGATGGCGCCGAGGTGCTGGCGCGCATGCTGCACCCGCTGCCCGGGGATCCCCCCGCAGGCGACGCGTGGGCATGGGTGGATGAGGCGTCAGGCTAGACTCGCGGAACGGCCATGAAGACGTTCATCCTCCTCGCCACGCTGAGCCCCCAGGGCCTGCAGACCCTTCGCCTCACGCCCGAGCGCCTGCTCGAGGTGAACCGCGAGATCGAGGACCTCGGCGGTCGCGTGCTGAACCAGTGGGCCGTGCTGGGCTACTACGACTTCATGAGCATCATCGAGGCGCCCGACGAGATGGCGGCTGCGAGGATGGTGGGCGAGTTGTCCGCCCGCGGCAGCGCCACCTTCGAGACGCTCACCGTCATGGACCCCGACGAGGTCCTCGGCCTGGCCTAGGCCCCGGCGCGCCGCCACTTCTCGGAGTGGCACAGGGGGCAGGCGGGCAGCACCAGCACGCCGTCGCTCTCGTCGGGAGACTTCACGAGCAGGTCGCACTCCGCGCAGCGGAACTCCCCGGTCACCTCGTCGCCGATCTCGAACACCTGGGGCTCATCGGGGGCCTGCGGCATGTGCGTTACTCCCGCGCCTCGCGCGTGGTCGGTGGGAAGAGGGTTCCGCGGTGGCTAGATCGCGAGGGCGGCGACCAGCGCCGCAGCCGCCACGACGGCGAACAGCACGAAGCCGATCGCCAGAATCCGGGTTTCGGTGACCACGGGCGCGTGGATCTCGCCGTGGTGCGTGGGCCGCCAGTGCACGAGGCGCGTGATGCGGCCTTCGTGGATGGACCGCTCGCAGTACGGGCAGAAGGTGGTCGATTCCAGCAGGGGAAGTCCGCACCGGTGGCAACCGGGTGCTTCCGAATGGTTGTGATGCTGGAGGTCCGACTCCGTACGCACGAGCTGCTCCTCGCGTGACCCCGTCGACGTAACGGGATCGGCAGCATACCCCGGCGGGAAGGAATTCGCGTGCGCGTGTCGAAAAGGCGCCGCCCGGTGGATCAGGCGTTGTCCTCGGCCAGCATCGGGAAGGCGGCTGCGGCGTCGTGCCCCGTGTCATCGGCGGCCTGGTGGGTGGAGGCGGCCTGCACGTCGGCGAGGCGGGCATCGACCTCGGCGATCTCCGCTGCCAGCGCGCTGGCCGGTATGTCGCCCTCGAGCGCCAGCGCGTAGGCACGCGCGCCGAGTGCGGCGAGCGCCCTGCGATGCCGGCGCTCGAGCACGCGCTTCTCGCCCTCCACGCGGGCCCGGTGCACGGACCCCCGCATGTCGTGGGCCATGCGGCCCGCCGTGGATGTGACCGAGGTGATGAGTGACATGCCCTCAGGGTAGCCGCGTGCGTTGTGGCCGGCACGGGCGCGAGGCGTGACGACCGGGCACACACCGGTGCGGCGCACGGCCATAGCGTCGCACGCATGGATGCAGCGACTGCATGGCGGGGCGGACGAGGGCAGGCGACCATCGAGCACGTCGGGCTCACGGTGGTCATCGCGCTGCTGTTCGGGGCGCTCGCCGTGTGGGTGGCCGGCACGCCATGGGCGGCCGATGGACCCCCCGACGTCATCGCCCGCGTGACGGCTCCACTGCGGGGTGCGGCGGAGATCGCCACGCTGCCGAGGGAGGTATCGACCCCGGCACGGCGCGCGATGGAGCGCGCGGGCGGGTCGGGTGCATCGGGCGCGGTTCAGCGGGCCTGGGAGGGCTTCCTGTGGTGGGGCGCGCTCAACGTGGATGGCCAGATCGAGGCGGGTCGCGGTGCCCTCGAGCAGGTGGGCATCAGGGCCGAGGACCTGGTGAAGGACCCCGTCAAGACGATCGAGGGCGCCGTCGACAGGCTGTCCAGGCCGCCCGTCACCGGCAGCGCCGAGCGGGTGGCGCGCATCGTGCGCACCATCGGCGCCATCGGCGACCAGCCCTTCCGCGAGTCGTTCCTGGGCATCTCGCGCGACCTCGGGGGGCTGGGCGCCGACTGGCTCATCGCCAAGTACGCGCGCGGGCTGGGTGACCTTCTCGGGCGGCTGCTGCCCGGGGGATGACCGGTACATCGATGAAGGAGGTGGCAGGGGTGATGAATGCACTGGCGGGCCGCGTTCACGCGTGGGGCGCGCATACATGGTGGCGGGTGCGTGAATCGCGCGGCCAGGGCACGGTGGAGTACGTGGGGATGGTGGTGATGGTCACCCTGCTGGTCGCCGCCGTTGCGGTGGCGGCCAAGGGGTGGGCTCCCGACATCGGCAATGCGTTGAAGAAGGCCCTGACCGGAGCCGTGAAGCATCTGACGGACGGCTTCGGCTGATGGCGGGCGCGCCGCGGTGGTCGGCTAGGGGATGATCACCGCGGCGCCCTCCACCTCGCCCGTGGCGATGCGCTGCAGCGCGCGGTTGGCATCGGCCAGCGGGTGCTCCTCGATGGTCGTGACGATGGGGATCGACGCGGCCAGCGCCAGGTAGTCGCGTGCGTCGTCGCGGGTGACGTTGGCCACCGAGCGGATGCAGCGCTCCCACCAGAGGTCGGCGTAGTCCATCTCGGGCAGGCGGTCGAGGTGGATCGCGTTGATGGCCACGGTGCCGCCGCGATCGAGGGCGCGCAGGGCGTGCGCCACCACCTCGCCGGCGGGCGCGAACGTGACGGCCAGGTCGAGGGCGAAGGGGGGCGCCTCGTCGTACCCGCCTGCCCACTCGGCCCCCAGTGAGAGCGCCCGTTGCCGCTCTGCATGCGATCGCGTGGCCACGGCGACGCGGCAGCCCATGTGGCGCGCCACCTGGATGGCCTGCAGCGCCGACGCCCCGAATCCGTAGAGGCCCACGCGTGCACCCGGCGTGATGCCCGCCACGCGCAGCGCCCGGAAGCCGATTACACCGCCGCAGAGCAGGGGCGCGAGGTCGCGGTCTGCCGGCCCCTCGGGCAGCGGCACCACCACATCGGCCCGGGCGCACACGAGCTCGGCGAACCCGCCGTGGCGGTCCCAGCCGGTGAAGGTGGCCCGCTCGCACAGGTTCTCGCGCCCCGACAGGCAGAACGCGCACTCCCCGCAGGTGCCGGCAAGCCACGTGAGCCCGGCCCGGTCACCCTCGCGCCAGTCGCCGCAATCCGGCCCCACGGCCTCGATGCGCCCGGCCACCTGATGGCCGGGGATGATCGGGAGCACGCGGGTGGGCAGGTCGCCCTCGCACACCTGCAGGTCGGTTCGGCAGGCCGCGCACGCGCCCACGCGGATGAGCACCTCGCCCGGGCCGGGCACCGGGTCGGGGAATGCCGCGAGTCGCAGCGGCTTGGCATGGATGCTTCCCGGCACTGTCAGGACCATCGCGCGCATATGCTGGGAGCGTGGCAGGTATCGAGGTCATCCGCGCTCCCGATGCCCCTCTCGGGGGCGGCGATCCCACGCGCCGGCATGCGGTCCTGGCCGATGGGCTGGTGCTGCTGCCCGGCCTCACGCGCCCCGAGGCCGACGACGCCTGCCGGTGGCTGGGGGCGATGGCAGGCGACGACCGCCCGCTGGCGCTGGCCGAGGTGGCCCTGCCGGTGGTGCTCACCGATGGCGCCGGCCCGCATCTGCTCGACGCCGACGGCGGCCTTGTGCTGGCCCTTGGACCCCACCCGGCAATCGCCGGGGCGCTGGTGGCCATGGGCGCGCCCACGCCGCTGCATGCCGTGGGCCTGGTGACGAGGGTGGGCGGCGGCGGCTGGGCCTGGCTGGCGCGGGCCCGCGTGGCCGACTCAGGTCGCGTGGATGCCCTCGACGGGCTCGAGGCGGTCGTCGACGCCTCGGGGTTGAGATCGTGGGCCGCGAGGTGGGCCGCGGTCATGTCTACGCTTGCCCCGTGAGTGAGTACGTCATCCGGTTCACCGCCGAGAACCCGGGCGACCTCGATGCCGCAGCCACGGAACGCCTTGCCACGGCTGCCCGGGCGATTCCCGGCACGAGGCCTCTCGGGCGCGTGATGGTGGACCGCGACCGGCGGCGCATCGAGGCCGAGTTCGCGATCGACGTGGAGCAGGCCATGGCGGAGGCCGCGCGCGATGGCGGGCGCCTGGCCAAGGAGATGCTGCTGGCCGCCCGCATGCCCGAGGCGCGGCTCGTGGAGATGAGCGTGCGCATGGGTGACATCAACAGCACGGACTGACACCGGGAGGGCGTCTCCCGGGGCGGGATGTGAATCCCACCTGCGGCCGTTCCCCCGAATCAGCGCCTGGGAGACTGCCGGTCCCGGATGCCAGGTTCCGTACTGCGCATCGCACGGTACCGATGGTGCGATGCGAGACCATCCGTGTGCACGCGGATTGTGTTGCGGGTTTCCCGCAACCCCGTTCATCCCCGAATCGGGCCGTGAACGCGCGACAATCAGCCGCGTGAGTGCCAGACCCACCACCGTCATGTGGTTTCGCCGTGACCTGCGCGTGGATGATCAACCGGCCCTCGCAGAGGCAGCTGCACGCGGCGACGTCGTTGCCCTGTGGGTTGCAGACCCGCACCTGCTGTCGGCATCGCACCACCGCTCACCGGTGCGCCTGAGGTTCCTCAGGGCCTGCCTCGGGGCGCTCGATGAGGAGCTGCGGGCACTCGGTATTCCGCTGGTGGTGCGGGAGGGCGACCCCGCCGTGGTGGTGCCGGAGGCCGCGGTCGAGGCCGGCGCGGACCTGGTGCACGTGACCGAGGACGTCACCCCGTACGCGCGCAGGCGCGACCTGGCAGTGGAGTCGGCCCTGGGTGATACCGGGGTGCGATTTCGCGCCGTGGGCGGTCCGTGGCGGGTACCGCCGGGCGATCTTCCGGGAAGCAAGGGGTACGGCTACCTCGTGTTCACGCCGTTCTTCAGGGCGTGGGATCAGGTGCCCGTGGCGAATCGCATTCCGCCCCCCGACAGCCTGTCGGGTCCGTCCCTGGCATCCGACGGCCTGGGCGCGCTGCCCGATGGCGATCCGCCAATCGAAGCCGGCCCCGCTGCCGCCCGCGCGCGCCTCGAGCAGTTCATCCGCAGCGGCGCGGTGGATCGCTACGCCGAAGGGCGCGATCTGCTTGCCGACGACGGCACGTCGCACCTATCGGCCGACCTGCGCATGGGCGTGCTGTCACCCGCGCAGGTGGGGCGCGCCATCGGCCAGGGGCGCGGCGACACGGCGTCGCGGGACGCCTTCTGGCGCCAGCTGGCGTGGCGCGACTTCTACGGGCATCACATGGCGCGCAACCCCGGGGTGGCCCGGGCGGCGCTGAAGCCGGCGTTCCGCGCCATCGAGTGGGACGACGACCCGGTCCTGTTCGAGGCCTGGCGCGAGGGGCGCACGGGATTCCCGCTGTGCGATGCCGGCATGCGGCAGATGCGCGCGACGGGGTGGATGCACAACCGCGCGCGCATGGTGGCCGCGAGCGTTCTGGTGAAGGACCTGCTGGTCGACTGGCGCCTGGGCGAGGCCGAGTTCATGCGCGGCCTGGTCGACGGCGACCCCGCCAACAACAACGGCGGCTGGCAGTGGACCGCCGGCACCGGCACCGACGCTGCGCCGTACTTCCGCGTGTTCAACCCCGTGCTGCAGGCCAGGCGGTTCGACCCCGGCGGCGCATACGTGCGGCGGTGGATCCCCGAGCTCGCGGGCGTACCCGACCGGTTCATCCACGAGCCCTGGAAGATGGACGAGCAGACGCAGCGCGACGCGGGCTGCATGATCGGCACCGACTACCCGGCGCCGGTCGTGGACCACGCGCTGCGGCGTGACGAGGCAATCGCCCGCTACAAGGACGCAGACGTCCGGTGGGCAGCGACGGCGGAGGCCGCAGCATGAGTGGTTCGGTTCTTGTGACAGGCGCCACCGGCTACGTGGGCGGCCGCCTGCTGCATCGGCTCGAGGAGCGCGGATACGACATCACGTGCCTCGCGCGCACCCCCGACAACCTCGAGCCGCGCTGCCTGCCCACCACGCGCATCGTGAAGGGCGACGTGGTCACGGGCGAGGGCCTCGACGAGGCCATGCAGGGTGTCGACGTGGCGTACTTCCTCGTGCATGCCATGGGCGCGCGGGGCAACTACCACCGGGCCGAGCGGGATTCCGCCCGCAACTTCCTGGCCGCCGCCGAGCGCGCCGGGGTGAAGCGCATCGTGTACCTGGGCGCGCTGGGCAGTGGTCCGCACATGTCCACCCATCTCGAGAGCCGCCAGGAGGTCGGGCGCATCCTGCGGTCGGGCACGGTTCCGGTGATCGAGTTCCGCTCGTCGGTGATCATCGGGTCGGGCAGCCTGTCGTTCGAGATGGTGCGTGCCCTCGTCGACCGCCTTCCCGTGATGGTCTGGCCGAAGTGGGTGGATACCCCCACGCAGCCCATCGGCATCGAGGACGTCATCGACTATCTGGTCGAGGCCTCGGACGTGCCCCTCGAGCGCAGCGAGGTGGTGGACATCGGCGGCACCGACCAGGTGTCGTACGGACAGCTGCTCATCAGCTATGGCAAGGCGCGTGGGCTGCGCCGGTTCTTCATCCGCGTGCCGGTGCTGACCCCGCGGCTGTCGAGCCTGTGGCTGGGCCTCGTGACCCCGGTCTACGCGAGGGTGGGACGCGAACTGGTCGACGGCCTGCGGGCCGAGACCGTGGTGACCAACGACCTCGCCACGAAGATGTTCTCGGTGCGGCCGATGGGCATGGACGAGCAGATCCGCCGGGCGCTGGCCAACGAGGATCGGGAATTCGCCGAGACCAAGTGGTCGGATGCCGTGTCGTCGCGCGGGCAGGAGCGCATGCGATGGGGCGGTGCGCGCAAGGGCACCCGGCTGGTGGACGCCCGGTCGGCGTTCGTGCCGGTGCCGCCCGAGGTGGCCTTCGCGCCCATCCAGCGCATCGGCGGCGACTCCGGCTGGTACCACGCCGACTGGATCTGGGACGTCCGCGGTGCCATTGACCTCCCGTTCGGTGGTGCCGGCGCCCGCCGCGGACGTCGCGACCCCGAGCACCTGGTGGTCGGCGACACGGTGGACTTCTGGCGGGTGGAGGAGATCCAGCCGGGCTACATGCTGAGGCTCAAGGCCGAGATGGCCCTGCCCGGGCGCGCGTGGCTGCAGTACGAGGTGCGCGAGGTGCCCAGCGGCACCATGATCCACCAGACCGCCCTCTTCGACCCCGTCGGCGTGTTCGGCAGGGCCTACTGGTACGCGATGTGGCCCTTCCACCAGTACGTGTTCGGCGGCACCCTGCGAAGCCTGTGCAGGCTCGCCCGCGCCGAGGAGCGCGCCCGCGAGGAGATGGCGGCCCGATCGTGAGGGTGGCGGTCATCGGCGCCGGAATCGCGGGGCTTGTCGCCGCCCGCGAGGTGGCCGCAGCGGGGCACGAGGTCGTCGTGTTCGAGAAGAGCCGCGGGCTCGGCGGGCGCATGGCCGCACGCCGGGCCGAGGGCGGTGCGGTGCTCGATCACGGAGTGCCGGTGCTCGACGTGCCCCGCGACGGCGTGCTGGCCGAGTACGTGGTGGAGTTCGCGGCGGATGACGTGGTCGAGGTGGACGCCCCGGGCGAGCCCCAGCCCGGCCGCGCCGTGGAGGGCGCCCCGCGCCTGGCCTGGCCGGCCGGCATGACCCGCCTGCCGAAGGCGATGGCGGAGGGGCTCGAGGTTGTCACCGATGTCCGTATCGGCGGCATCCGCGCCGATGGCGACCTGCTCGAGCTTGCGCAGGATCAGGGCAACACGCTGGGCGTCTTCGACTGGGTGGTCATCACCGCCCCCGGCGCCCAGGCCGCCGACCTGCTCGACACCAGCCCCCGTGGCGCCGTGCGGGCGGCAGACCTGCGCGCCGTGCCCTACGACCTCGCCGTGATGGTGCTGGCGGGAGTGGAGATGGACCCTCCCGCATGGTTCGCCCACCGCCCCATGACCGGCCCGATCGCCTACGTCACGAACGAGGTCGCAAAGGGCCGCCCGCCCGCGGACGGCGTGGTGCCGGTGGTGGCGCGCCTGGACGCCGACGTGAGCGATCGCCTCATGGAGGAGTCCGACCGGGCCGTGCTGGCCGAGGCGCTGCCCGCCCTGGCGAAGGTGCTGGGCAAGGCGGCTGCCAAGCCGGCCTGGTGTCAGGTGAAGCGCTGGCGCTACTCCACCACGCGCGCACGCCTCGACCAGGCGTCGCTCAACCCGGAGTGGACCCGCGTGCTGGTGGCCGGCGACGCAGTGGCCGCCGGCCCGCACATGGAGGATGTCGCGGCGACCGGCCGGTGGGCCGCCCGCCGTATCGTCGGCGCCTAGGCGCCTTCCGGGTTTGCGTCGGCCTCGATGACCTCGATGGTCTCGACGGCGTCCACGTTGCCCTCTGCATCCTCGGTGATGGTGATGGTGTCGATGATCTCGACGGCCTCCACCTCGCCGTCAGACATCACGACGGCCTCGACGACGTCGACGGTGTCGGTGACCACGATGTCGCCCTCCGGGGTGGCGGTGACCTCGACGGTCTCGGTAACGGCCTCGATGACCGCCTCGACCTCGGGGCCGGCACCTGCGGGTGCCTCGGCGTCCTTCTTGCGCCGGGGCGTCGGGGCCTTCTTCTTGGGCTCCTCCACCAGCACGGCACGGCTGGCCTCGCGCTTGGCCAGCTGGTCGCGGGCCACGTGCAGCTTGCGCACGCGCTGCTTCGCCTCGATGGCGCGCGCCTGGGCAGCGGCCTTGGCGTCGAGGGCGGCGTCGTACTCGGCGCGGATCTCGGGGTCCTTCACCAGCGCGCGCTCGGCCCAGGCGATCCAGTGCATCTCGGCCTGCCGGTCGGCGTGGCGCATGGGGGTCTCCTCGGCCCACTCGGTGCGACGGGCGATGGCGGCGAGGATCTCCTCGTCGCCCGCGTCGCGGGGCACGTCGAGCATCTCGTAGAGATCGCGCTCCATAAGCGCCTTGACCAGCGCCCTGCGCTTGGGATCAACCGTAGCCATCATCGCTCCTACGCCTTCGTCCTGAAGGACACCGTACCGGCCGGGCGCGTCTTGATGACGAACTTGGCCTTACACGGCTTGCGCTTGGTGCCCTTGCACAGCACGTACGCCTGCACCGTACCCGTAACGACGTACCGCGTGCGCGGCTTCAGCCCCGTGGCGGTGGCCGACACCCTGCGCGGCATGCGGCTGCTGCTCCAGGGGGTCGTGACGGTGCGCCTGCCGATGCTGAACACAAGGCGCGACTTCTGCCCGGATGGGTTCTGCACGTAGCCACCCAGCACCGCGGAGGTGGCCGTGACCTTCGTGGGAGCCACCACGCGACCCTCTGCGCGCACGTTGTAGCTGTTCTGCGCGAGGGCCGGTGATGCGAAGGCCGCACCCACGAGGCCCACGGCCAGAGCGCGGCGGGTGCTGCTCAGGGTCCATCCCACGATGAGGTGTCCTCCGGTCGATTCCGGGGCGGGATGCTAGGCGAGCCCGTGCGCCGGGGGTCCGGCGTGGGCCCCCGCGAACCGCTCCGGCGCGGATTCCGGCGTTCGTCAGGATCGCGGGAGCATGAGGGCGATGCACACGGTGCCCACCGCCACGACGGCGGCCACGGCGATGGTGACGCCCTGGAACGAGAGAACCAGGTGAAGCCCGCCGCCCACCAGCGGCCCCAGCGTGTAGCCGGCCGAGTACACCACCACCATCGCCGCGGCGCTGAGGCCGTACGAGCCGGCATGTCCCATGTCGTCGACCGCCTCGGTGAAGAGGGGACCGGCGGGGGCCGCCAGCACCGCGGCTCCGACCAGGCAGACCGCGAAGGCGAGCGTGACCCACCAGGGCGGCCCGAGCGCCACGAAGGGCAGGGCCACGGCCGTGATGGCGCCGCCGACGATCAGGGGCAGCCGGCGCCCAGCGTGATCGGACCACCAGCCGCCGAGGGGGGATCCCAGGAACAGCGCGGCCGTGCCGAGCGCCAGCACCAGTCCGATCCCGGTGGAGGAAAGGCCGAGGCGCTCGGAGAGGTCGAGCGGCAGCAGGGGCTCGAGCATGGCCTCCACGAGCGCCAGGAGGATGAGCGCGAGGCCGCCCGCCCGTGCTCCGGGCGACCGTGCGACGCTGCGCAGGCCGGCCAGCACCGATGGCGGGTTGGCCGAGGGGCGGGCGGTCTCCGGCACCAGCAGAACGCACAGCGCCAGGATCACCGGCACGATCGACACGATCAGGAATGTTTCCGTCACGCCCACGGCGTCGATGAGCACGCCCGAGACGAGCGGCCCCAGCAGGCCCACGCCACCTCCGGCGGTCTCGGCCAGCCCGAGACGGAATCCCAGTTGACCTGTGGGGTAGACGTCGCTCACCGCCGCCAGCGCGCCGGTCCACGTGAGCGCTGCCGCCCCGCCCTGCACGGCGCGGGCGATGGCCAGGGTGGCCAGGTCGCCCGCGAAGGCGAAGGCCACGCCCGACGCGGCCAGCAGCATGGCGCCCAGCGCGAGCGCGCGGCGCCGGCCCGCACGGTCGACCCAGCGGGGAAGCAGCAGCGCGACCAGCAGCTGGGCCACCGGGAAGGCGGCGAAGATGAGGGCCACCCCGGTGTCCGAGAGGCCCATCTCGCGCTGGTACACGGGCAGCGCCGGCACGATGGCGCTGAACATGAGGGTGTCCACGGCGATCGCCGCCGTGGCCAGCGTGAACACGCGCGTGCGTGCGGGATGGGGGCCCGTGAGGCTCACGCCGCGCACCGTACCCGCCGCGTCATGCCGAACGCGCGGCTCATCGGGCGATCACCTGTCACCATGCCCTCATGCCAGGAATGCTCTCCATCACCCCACCCGACCCTCCGCTGCGCGACCCCATCGTGGTCGTGGCCTTCCGCGGCTGGAACGACGCCGCGAGCGCGGCGTCATCGGCCATCACCACCATCGCCGAGCAGCGGAACGCCGAGTCCATCGGGTCGGTCGACCCGGAGGAGTTCTACGACTTCCAGGTGACCCGGCCGATCATCGACCTCACGGGGCCCGACCACACGCTGTCGTGGCCGGAGGTTGAGATAACCGCCGCGCGATGCCCGGACGCCGACCACGACCTGGTGCTCGTGGTGGGCGGCGAGCCGTCGATGCGCTGGCCCACCTTCTGCAGGCTGCTGCTCGACGGCATCGAGGCCCTCGGCGTGCGGCGGTTCGTGACCCTGGGCGCCCTGCTGGCAGACGTCCCCCACACGCGGGATGTCACCCTCACGGTCATGTCCACCCAGGAGGGCCTGGTGGAGGGCATGGACACGCGTCCGCCCGGCTACCGGGGCCCCACGGGCATCGTCGGGGTGCTGCACTTGCTGGCCGCCGAGCGCGGGCTGGAGGCCGTGTCGCTGTGGGCACCCACCTCGCACTACGCGGCCGGCGTCGTGAACCACAAGGCCGAACTCGCCCTGCTGGAAGGCGTGAGCACCGTCACGGGCGTGCGCTTCGACACCACGGAGGTCCGATCGGGCGCCCGGGAGTTCGAGGAGCAGGTCGACCAGGTGGTGGCGGCCGACCCGAGGCTGCAGCAGTTGGTCGAGCAGCTGGAGCAGGCCGCTGACGAGGACCGCATCGACGACCAGGACCTTCCGTCGGGCGATGAGCTGGTGGCCGAGCTCGAGCGCTTCCTTCGCGAGCGGCAGGACCCGCCGCCCCCCGCGAGCCTGTAGCGCCTAGAACGCCCCGCGGCTGACGCAGGCGTTCCAGAGCGGGCAGGTGTCGCACTTCGGGCGGCGCGCCGGGCACACCTCGCGCCCGTGCATGATGAGCCTGAGCCCGGTGTCGGCCCACATGTCGCGCGGCCAGACCTCCTTGAGGTCGGCCTCCACGCGCACGGGGTCATCCGAGTCGGTGAGCCCGAGCCGCCTCGACAGCCTCAGCACGTGGGTGTCCACCGCGATGGCCGGCTCGTCGAACCAGTGGCCCAGCATCACGCTGGCGGTCTTGCGACCCACGCCGGGCAGCGTGACCAGCTCGTCCATGGTGCCCGGCACCTGGCCGCCGAACCGCTGCTCCACGGCGTCGGCCATGCCGATGAGCGACTTCGCCTTCGCATGGAAGAAGCCGGTCGGCCGTATGAGCTCCTCGAGCTCGCCGATGTCGGCGGCGGCCATGTCCGCGGGGGTGGGGTAGCGCGCGAACAGCGCGGGGGTGACCTTGTTCACCATGACGTCTGTGCACTGGGCCGACAGGATGGTCGCGGCCAGCAGTTCGAATGAGTTCCGGTGGTCGAGCGGCATCGGGACCACGGGGCGCTCCTCTGCCAGCACCTCGGCCACTACCCGGCCCCTGCCCCGTCGCGATCGCGGTCGCCTCTCCCGTGCCGGGCGCGGCGCGCTCAATGCCAGGTCTTCAGGATGATGATGACCACGCCGATGAGGGCGCTGATGACCGCTGCCCCGGCGACCCGCGACGGGGTGCTGCCCCGCTGGCGCGCGGCCATGCCGCCCCAGATGCCCAGGGCCACGATGGCCACCACGAATGTGATGAGCAGCGCAGTGGCCTCGTCGAACACCCCGAGGGCCCCCAGCAGGAGGGGGATGCCCAGGGGCACGATGGGCTCGAGCACGGCCGAGTGCTCGTTCGCCGCGGTGCGGATGCGCTCGCGCAGGCCCTGGTCGCCCCGGTCGCCGATGGCGTTCGAGTAGATCTCGGCGAACCAGAGCACCACCAGCGTGACGACCACCGTGGCGAGGAACTCGCCGCTGGTCCAGCTGGCGATGGCGGTGTCGGTGCCGGCGAGCACGGCCGTGGCCACGATGGTGCCGTACACCGCACGCGAGCTGTGCGACAGGAAGGGGATGGACACGGGAGGTGGGCTAGATGCCCATGACCGCCGTGATGCGGCGATGCTCGATGGCGTCCTCCAGCATCGCGTGGTCGGCTGAGGTCTGCGCCGCGTAGTCGCGGGCGAAGTCGGCCATGGCCTCGTCGAACTGCGTGCCCGATCCCAGGTAGCCGGAGATCACGCAGGCGTCGCCGGTGCGTGCGTGGCCGTGCGCCAGCGTGCCCCCGCACAGCCCGGCGTACGCGGCGAGCGTGGCCGCAGGCATCGATGCCACGTCGGCGGACCCCTTCATGTCGCGCAGTTGCCGCACGTAGTACTGGCGCCTGTTGGTGCCCGTGTACCAGCCGAGGAACACGTCGCTGGCCGCCTGCATCAGGCGCTGCCCCTGCACCACGCGCTCGCCGTGGTGGCGGTAGGGGCTCGCGCCCGCGTAGGCCGCCAGCACCGAGGGCCGTGCCTCCTTCATCTGCAGGAACAGGGGATCGGCGTCGTCGTGCCCCAGGAACAGCGCGATGCGGGCATCGAGGCCCACTGACCCCACGCCCACCACCTTGCGCGCGGTGTCCGCGAAGCGGTAGGCGTCGAACAGGTGGCGGCGGTCCTCCTGGATGGTCTTCCGGTAGCGGCCGCGAATCGTCGCCACCATCTCGGCCTCGTCGCCCACGACGGGCACGTGCATGACGAGCGGGGGCTGGTCATTGATGCGCACCCGCCCGCCCTTGCTGACCGTGCCCAGCTTCTCGAGTGCCTGCACGTTGCCCCGCTGCCGCGCCTTCTTCACACCGCGCTTGAACTGACGGCGCCAGGCAGGGTCGGTGATGAGCGACTCCACATGCGCCACGTCGATGTGTGCGTACCAGACCTCGAGCATGGTCATGCGCGAGAGGGAGTCCATGGCGGTGCGATACGACGCCATGCCCTGCAGCACCGCGGCACGTGCCTCGGCGGGCGAGAAACCGTTGTCGAGCGCGGCCACGTGCACGCTGGCGGCAAGGCGCTTGAGGTCCCACTCGAACGGGGCCTCGAGGGTCTCGTCGAAATCGTTGACGTCGAAGACCAGGTTGCGCTCGGGGGTGGCGTAGGCACCGAAGTTGAGCAGGTGGCAGTCGCCGCAGCACTGCACGCGGATGCCCGTGGTGGGCTGGGCCGCGATGTCGCGCGCCATGACGGCGGCGGACCCCCTGAGGAAGGTGAAGGGCGACACCGACATGCGCCCGTACCTGATGGGCACCAGGTCGGGGATGCGCGCGCGGTCCTGGGCGGCGAGCACCTTCAGGGGGTCAAACCTGCGGGGCGGCGGCGTGAATCCCGCCAGCGACGAGCGTGGAGTGACCTTTCGAAGCGCGCGTCCCGCCGCGCGGCGCTCGTCGGGACTGGGCGGCGTGTGATCGGTCATGCCGAGAAACGTAGCGCCCCCGCCCCGGATGGACCGGAGCGGGGGCGCGGGTACTGCCTATGCGAGCGGCGCTACTTGCTGCCGCCGCCCTCGATGAGGGCCTGGCGACCGGCCGAGTCGGGCTTGACCCACTCGGCGACGGTGTCACCGTTGATGTCGGCCACGATGATGTCGCCGACCTCGTCGTGGGCGCTGGTGAACAGGCCGCGGCGCACGAGGGCGTCTGCGGCGCTCTTGTTGTCCTCGGTGGGCGTGAGGTAGTGAATCGCCCCGGCCTTGTACCGGTGGATGAGGAACAGGTGCATCAGCGTCATCAGGCGCTTGCGACGCAGGTTCAGGTCGAACGTGTTCTGGTCACGCACCGACAGGAACACGCGGCCCCCGCGGTCCTCCATGACGCTGAAGACGATGTTCGCGACCTTCTCGCCGTCTGCGCCCTTCAGCGACAGCTCGAGGATCTGCGAGCCCGGGGTGTGCGGCTTCAGCGAGACCGTGAGGTCGTCGGTGATGCCGTTGTGCTCCTTCCACGGGCCGATCCACTCGGCCAGCGTCTTCGGCGGGACCTCCGTCTGCACCAGGTGCTGGTGCTGGGTGGAGCCCGCGCCCATCGCCTTGGTGGTGGCCGTCTGGCCGGTGATGGCGGCCAGTGCGGCGTCGCCGCGCGGCCCGCCGACCAGGGTCTGCGGAGTGCGGTACGGCGACTCCAGCAGGCGGAAGCGGCGCTGCAGGCGCGCGAGGGCGAGCATGCCGTCCTCCTTCAGCGACTGAGAGAACTCCTCCGCTGCGAGGCCGTCGATCTGGTGGCCGCCGTAGGTGATGAAGTTGAAGACGAAGCCCATCTTCCCGATCTCGATCGGGAAGGCGCGCATCTCGTCGTCGTTCATGCCGGTGGTGTCCCAGTTGAACGACGGCGACAGGTTGTACGCCAGCATCTGGTTGGGGAACACGGCGTGGATGGCGTCCGCGAACTCCTTGGCGTCTGCCAGGTCGGCCGTCTTGGTCTCCATCCAGAGGATGTCGGCGTACGGCGCGACGGCCAGCGACTTGGCCACGGCGTACGGGATGCCGCCGCGGATCTGGAAGTAGCCCTCGGGCGTCTTGGCGCGGTCGGCGCTCCAGTCGACCTCGATGCCCATCTCGCGGGCCTTCTGGCGAATCTGGTACCAGCCGGCGCGGTGCGAGAAGGCGTTCCAGTCGTCGACGCTCATGCCGACGTCGGTGCCCTCGTCGATGCGGAACTGGATGGCGTCGGCCACCGACTCGGCCAGGGTCGACAGCTTGGCCCCGGCCTCCCACTCGGCCAGGAAGGCGTCTGCCGCCGTGTCGAGGGTGTCCTCGGGCAGGGCGTCCGGGTCGGCCAGGTGGGCCTTGGCGATCTCGGCCACCTTGGCGGCAACGCCGGAGCCGGCCAGCCATGCGTCGGCCTCGGCCTGCTCCTCGTCGGACACCGCGTACAGCAAGTGGCCGTTGAGCTCGGAGATGCCTGCCTCGTGCAGCTGCTTGATGACGCCCAGGAATGCGGCGCGGTAGGCGGGCACGGCGGTGCCGTTGACGCCCAGGATGAACGGCTGGTCGCGCTCGTCGCCGCAGCCGTCCAGCAGGTTGGCCGCCTCGGCGTCGGTGCGGCACACGATGATGCCGGGCACGCCCATGACGTCGAGCTGGAAGCGTGCCGACGAGGCGCGCTTGATCTGCTCGTCGCTGGGCACCAGAACCTTGCCGCCCTGGTGACCGCACTTCTTGGCGCCGGGCTTCTGGTCCTCGATGTGGTACCCGGGAACGCCGACCTCGACGAAGCGGCGCACCAGGTTGCGCACGTGGGCGTCACCGCCGTGGCCGGTGTCGGCGTCGGCGATGATGAACGGGCGGAAGTCCACCTCGGGGGTGGCCTTGCGCTCGGCCTCGCTCATGTGGGCGCGCATGAAGGTCTGGTTCTTGTCGGCCGTGAGGAGGGCGCGCACGATGGCGGCGGCCTCGTCGGGCACCTGGCTGAGCGGGTACGACGCCAGGTCGGGCCCCGGGTCCTCATTGATGGACCCCTTGGCGCTGGTGGCCCAGCCGCCAAGGTAGATGCCCTCGATGCCGGCGCGCTTCTGGGCTACCGCCTGGCCGGGTGAGTACGGGCCGTAGGTGGTGATGGACTTGCCCTCCGAGAACAGCTCGCGCAGGCGCGCGTGGAAGCCCTCGGCGGCCTCGCGGGCCACGGTGTAGTCCTGCGAAATGGTGCCCTTCTGCTCGGCCACCATGCGCGGGGAGTAGATGCGCGTGATCTCCGCGAAACGCGGAGACTCCATGTACTCCTTGGTCGCCGTGACCTCGGCGTCGAATGCCGACATGAACCTTCCCTTGTATTGGACTGCGTGGGACCGGGCATTCTAAGCAGGCTGCGCAGTGCGGGGGCCGTCCCGTGCCCCGCGCAGGCGTTCCGGGGGATGGGGAAGGGTACTTATGTCCCGGCGGCCGCCCGGCGGGCGCCTTCCGTACTCTGGGGTCCCCCGAGCTACCCACGGAGGTATCCCGCATGCGCATGCCGACGGCCACATCCACCGCGCAGTGGTGATCGACGTCGCGCTCGCCGCGCTGCGTTCCGCCGCGGGGCTCGGGGTGGCCGGCAACTTCGCCGGTCACCTCGAGCAGGCGGGGGAAGCCGCCGACTTCGCCAACGTGGTGCCCACGGCGGCCGAGGCGCCCAAGGGCATGTTCCCGTGGTTCGTGCCGGGGCGATCCGGCCAGCTGGGCGAGTTCCCGGTGACCCATGACGAACTGGTGCTTCCCGACCAGCCCGGCGTGGACCTGCAGATCGAGCCCGAGGTGGGGCTGCTCGCGCGGCTGGGGTACGACGACCACGGCGCCGTGGCCTCCATCACGCCCGAGGCCGTGGTCGCCTGGAACGACTGCAGCATCAGGCGCGAGGGCGCGCGCAAGATCAGCGACAAGAAGAACTGGGGCCCGGCGTCGAAGGGCGTGGCCGCGCGCGGGTTCGCCGTGACGGACATCGAGCCCGACGGCGGCCTTGCCGGCCTTCGCATCGCGTCGTTCATGAGGCGTGACGGCCAGGTGCACGCCTACGGGGTCGACAGCCCGGCCGCCGGCTACTCGTACGCCGGCACCACCCTTATCGACTGGATGATCGACCGGCTTCGCGAGCAGCGCGGCGCCGACGACACCCCCCTCGAGCCCGTGGGCGAGTACCTGACTCTTGCCGGCTGCCCTGACACGGCGCTGATCGGCATCGGCGCCACGCGCTACACGCCGTTCGGCGAGACCACCTACCTGGTGGCGGGTGACGAGAGCATCGTCATCGTCTACCACGAGGGGACCTCATCGCCGGCCGGCGTCGCGGACGCCGTGCTGGCGGGCGCTGAGCACTCGCTGCCGCAGGCATCGGTGCTGGTGCAGCGGGTGGGCGTTGCCGCCGCCGGTCCTTAAGGAGCGGTTAGCGATTGCGCGGTACCGCCCATGGCGCCCCCGCGGGGCCCGAGACTGCGCGCCATGAAATGTCCTACATGCAATGAGACGCTGCACATGACGCAGCGCGAGGGAATCGAGATCGACTACTGCCCCGAGTGCCGGGGGGTGTGGCTCGATCGCGGCGAGCTCGACAAGATCATCGAGCGGTCGGCATCGTGGAGCGGCCCGGCTGCCGATGAGCCGCGACGTGACGATTCGCGTCCGGCTCAGCCATCGGGCGGGAAGCCCGAGAAGAAGAAGAAGCGCGGCAGCTTCGTGGGCGACCTCTTCGAGAGCTTCGGCGACGTCGGGGGCTAGCGCCCCTCGGCCATGCCGGGCGTCTTCTCGAGGCCCGCGATCAGGGCGTCCCTCTCGGCATCCGTGAGCTTGGCGCCCGGGTTGATGCCGAAACGGGTGAAGTAGGCCGGCGGCATCGATCCGTCGCGGATGACCTGGATGGTCTCGTCGGCCTCGCCCGGGTCGGTGGCGAACTGCGAGTAGTTGATGGCCCCGCGGGCCTCGTCGATGTGCCGCTGAACGGCCCATGAGGTCGGCGCGATGGACGCATAGGCGGGGTACTGCACCTCGCTGGAGTGGCACTGGTAGCAGGCGCGCACCATCAGGGCGCGTGTGGCGTCGCTGCTCCAGGTGGGTTCACCGGTGACCGGGGGATTCGCGTGGTCGCGGCCGTAGGGCACGGCCTGCATCAGCCCGAAGCCGATCACCACCACGCCCACCGCTGCGATGACGGCCGTGCGGGTCTCGCCGCGGGAATCCGTGGCCGTGTGCCTGCTGCGTCGCCTCCAGGCGGCAACCTCGAGGACCACCCACCACACGAAGACGGCGAACACCGCGAGCGCGGCCATGCCCGGCAGGAAGCCGATGAGCGCCCCGAAGACGATGCACAGGATCACGAGTAGCAGGGCTGCGGCAGCGAGGATGGGATGCCTGCGGATTGCGGCCCAGCGTGTGCGTAGGTAGATCACGGGCCGACCCTAGACGAGGTCCGGCGGCCATGGTGGCGCTCGGCGGGCCGGCGTGCTTGCATCACGCCCTCGCGACGCGCGTGCTCTGCATAAGTGGAATGCGTGCGGTGCATAAGCGATACTGAGAGCAGATGGCGAACCCGAATCCGCTTCCCTTCACGCCGGCAGAGGCCGAGCAGATGACCGCCGATGAGATCGTGGCCGCGGCCGTCACCGCGTTCGGCCCACGTCTGTCGATCGCCTGCTCGTTCCAGCAGGAGGAGGCCGTGATACTCGACATGGCCTTCGCCGTGCGGCCCGACGTGCGGGTGTTCGCCCTCGACACCGGGTTCCTGTTTCCCGAGACCTACGAGACCTGGCGCGCCTACGAGGATCGCTACGGCATCACCATCGAGGCCTACCGCGGCCCGACCCCCGAGGAGCAGGCCGCCGAGTACGGCGACCGGCTGTGGGAGCGCGACCCCAACCAGTGCTGCGCCATCCGCAAGGTGGAGCCCCTCGGCCGCGCCCTGGCCGACCTGGACGCCTGGATCACCGGCCTGCGCCGCGATCAGGCCCCGACCCGTGCGGGCACGGCCAAGGTGGAGTTCGACGATGCCCGCGGCAACTGGAAGATCAGCCCCCTGGCCGACTGGACCGAGGATGACGTGTGGGCGCGCATCCGCGAGCGCGACCTCATCGTGAACCCCCTGCACGCCCAGGGGTACTCATCGATCGGCTGCACGTACTGCACCAAGCCCGGGGCCGGCCGCGAGGGCCGGTGGGCCAACCTCGAGAAGACCGAGTGCGGGTTGCACCCCGCGGGAGGACCCACCGCGTGAGCACCCTGACCGAGCTCGGCACGCTGGATGTGCTGGAGGCCGAGGCCGTGCACATCATCAGGGAGTGCGCCGCCGAGTGCGAGCGCCCCGTGCTGCTGTTCAGCGGCGGCAAGGACAGCATCGTGCTGGCGCACCTTGCCACCAAGGCCTTCGCGCCGGCCGGCCTGCCGTTCCCGCTCATGCACGTTGACACCGGGCACAACTTCCCCGAGGTCATCGAGTACCGCGACTGGTACGTGAACGAGATCGACGAGCGGCTGATCGTGGCCAGCGTGGAGGAGTCGATCGCCACGGGGCGCGTGCAGGACGAGACCGGCCCGCGCGCCAGCCGCAACCGGCTGCAGACCACCACGCTGCTCGACGCCATCGCCGAGCACCAGTTCGACGCCTGCTTCGGCGGCGCCCGTCGCGACGAGGAGCGCGCCCGTGCCAAGGAGCGCGTATTCAGCCACCGCGACATGTTCGGCCAGTGGGACCCCCGCAACCAGCGCCCCGAGCCGTGGTCGATCTACAACACCAAGCTGCGCAAGGGCGAGCACTTCCGGGTGTTCCCGCTGAGCAACTGGACCGAGATCGACATCTGGGCGTATATCCAGCGCGAGGGCCTGCGCCTGCCCAGCATCTACTTCTCGCACGAGCGCGAGGTGTTCACGCGCGACGGCATGCTGATGGCCGCCGCCGACTTCGTGGAGCGCCTGCCCGGCGAGGACACCTTCACCGAGACCGTGCGCTTCCGCACCGTCGGCGACGCCACGTGCACCGCCTGCACGCTCAGTACGGCAAGCACCGTGGAGCAGGTGCTGGTGGAGACCCGCGCCAGTGACGTGAGCGAGCGCGGTGCGAGCCGTGCCGACGACAAGACGTCGGAGGCAGCCATGGAGGACCGCAAGAGAGGGGGGTACTTCTAGTGCCCGTCGAGAGCCCCATGCTGCACGCCGTTGCCGTCGGGTCGGTGGACGACGGCAAGAGCACCCTGATCGGCCGCCTGCTCTACGAGACCGGGCACCTGAACGCCGACGAGATCGCCCATGTGGAGGAGGCCTCGCGCAAGCGCGGCCGCAAGTTCCTGGACCTCGCGCTGCTCACCGACGGCCTGCGCGCCGAGCGCGAGCAGGGCATCACCATCGATGTGGCCTACCGGTCGTTCGATGCCCAGGGCAGGCGCATCCTCCTGGGTGACGCGCCCGGGCACGAGCAGTACACCCGCAACATGGTTACCGCCGCTGCCGGCGCCGACGTGGCGATCCTGCTGGTTGACGCCAAGAACGGCCTGACCTCGCAGACCCGCCGGCACCTGGCGATCTGCGCGATGCTGGGCGTGGAGGACGTCATCGCCTGCGTCAACAAGATCGACCTCGTCGACTACGACGAGGGGCGCTTCACCGAGCTGGCCGATGAGCTCATCGCCGCATCCGAGGCCGTGGACGGACCGCGCATCACGGCGATCCCGCTGTCGGCCCTCGAGGGCATCAACATCACCGAGCGCTCGGACAAGCTGGGGTGGTACTCCGGCCCCACGGTGCTCGAGGTGCTGCACGACCTCGACCGCCTCATCGCGGATGAGGCCTTCCGCATGCCGGTGCAGTGGGTGACCCGCCACGACGAGGGCGGCGCCGACGTGCGGGCCCTGGCCGGGCGCATCACCAGCGGCACCGTGCGGGTGGGGGATGAGGTGGTGGCCCTGCCGGGCGGGAAGAGCGCGACGGTGAGCGCCATCGACGTGCTGGGCGATGCACGGGATGTGGCCAGCGCCCCGCTCAGCGTGGCGCTGCACCTGGCCACCGACATCGACGTGAGCCGCGGCGACGTGATGGCCCCCGTGGCGGACCAGCCGCAGGTGGCCACCCGGGTGAAGGCCACGGTCGCATGGCTCGACGAGAATCCGCTCAGCGCGCCGGCCCGCCTCGAGGTGCGCCAGAGCGCCCGCCTGGTGCCGGCCATCGTGGAGGAACTGCACGAGCGCCTCGACCTCGACGCCATGAAGCACGAGCAGGCCGACGCCCTCGAGGCCAACGACCTGGGAATCGTCACCCTGCTGCTCGCGCAGCCGATGGTGGTGCAGCCCTACGCGGTGAATCGCGAGATGGGCTCGATGGTGCTTGTGGACCCGGGCAGCAACCGCACGGTGGGCGCCGTGATGGTCACCGAGGTGCTGGGCTCCTAGGTCGTCCTCGCGGCGCTGACTACCACCGACGCCTGACTCCGTAGGCGTCGAGCCGCTCGTCGGCGGATATGAGCACCGCCTTCTCCACCATCGCCTGCGCTACGAGCAGCCGGTCGAATGGGTCGCGGTGGTGCAGGGGGAGATCCCGGGTCGCCTCCGCATGCTCGGCGGTGATGGGCAGCGCCTCCGCGCCGCTGGCCACCAAGTGCGGGGTGATGCCGGTCGGGATGTCCCACTGGCCGTTCGCCGCCTTGATCGAGGCCTCCCAGTCGACGACCGCGCTCGCGAGCACGTGGTGCTTGCCCGACAGCAGGAGGCGTCGCACGCGCGTGCTGAGGCGGGGGCTCTCCGCAAGCCACCACAGGGTGGCATGGGTGTCGAGCAGCAGTCTCAGCGGGAGGGGTCGTCGTGGGGGCTGCCATCGAAGAGGTCCTGCAGCCACTCGGGCAGGGGCTCGAAGGGATCGCCGATGTCCACCTTGCCCTTCCAGACGCCCAGGCAGTCGCGCATCGAAGGCGTGCTCTCCTGCATCGGCACGATCCTCGCCACCGGCGTGCCGTTGCGCGTGATCATGACCTCCTCGCCTTCCAGGGCGCGGTCGACGAGCTTCGACAGGTTCGACTTGGCCTCGTGCATTCCCATCTGGATCATGAGCGGAGCCTAGTCACAAATCTAGCCCGCTTAGCCAAATAAGTGTGACGCCTAGGAGCCGGCGCCTTCCTCGTTCATCAGCCGCCGCTCGCGCACGATGCGCCGGCGCTCGCGCAGCACGATGATGCCGATGAGCACTCCGGCGACCATGAGCGCAACCACCACGGCGATCCAGGTCTTGCCGGGGAACAGCTTGCCGCTGACGTAACCGATCAGGGCGCCCTGCGCGGCCCACACGAACGCCGCCACCGTGTCGATGGCCAGGTAGCGCCGGTAGGCGATGGTGCCCGCCCCCAGCACGATGTTGATGGCCAGGCGCAGGATGGTGATGAAGCGCTGGGTGAACACGAGGATGTCGCCCTGGCGGTGCACCATGTGTTCGGCCACCTCCACGCGCTCGTGGCCCACCATGCGCCCGGTCTGGTGGCGCATCCACGGGCCGCCGCCGCGGCCGATCCAGAAGGCGATTGAGTCGCCCGCGACCGCGCCCAGGGCGCCGGCCACGATCACCAGCCAGATGTTGAGGTCGCCATTTGCCGCGAACACGGCGGCCACCACGATGGATGTCTCACCGGGGAAGATGGGGATGACCCCATCGCCCATGACGAGCAGGAACACGGCCAGGTACCCGAGGCTGGCAACCAGGGTCTCCGGGTCGCCCACCGAGATAAGGGCGGGAATGCCCTGCGCTATCTCGCTGATCCAGGAGAGCATCCGGCGGGAGGCTAGACACGCGGCGGGTGGCATGCCCGCAGCGCCGTGGGTCATCATGCAGTCCTATGACCACGCGACGGCGGAGGCCGGATCATGGGTGACGACGACGTCACGAAGCAGTGTGCGCAGTGCGGCAAGGAGGCCGTGCTCGAGAGCGAGGAGGAGGCCAACCAGGAGGTGACGCACTGCGAGTGGTGCGGTGCCGAGTACCCGGTTCCCGAAGACAAGTAGGTTCACCCATACGCGCCGGGTGCGGCGCGTATGCTGCCGCGCATGAACCCCTGGCTCGCCGCGGGCGTGATCGCCGCCTCCGCAATAGTGATGGTCGCGATCATGCTGTTCGTCCGGCGCTCCGCCCCGGCGGGCGGCAGCTTCTCCGACTCCGACCGCGCATCGAGCGTGTTCGGTTTCCTCGGCGCCGGGTTCGTGATCCTCCTCGGCTTCGTCATCTTCCTCGGCTTCGGCACGTACGAGGCCGGTGCCAATCACGCCGACGCCGAAGCCGCCGCGGTGGTGGCCCAGTTCCGCACGGCTGCCGACTTCGAGGGCAGCCTGGCGCAGGACGCCCAGGGCGAGCTGGTCTGCTACGCGCGATCGGTCATCGCGCAGGAGTGGCCTGCGATGACCAACGGTGACCGCAGCCCGATCACCGAGGACTGGGTGGTCGCCCTCGACGACACGGGCGTGGAGCAGCAGCAGGCCACCAGCACCGGCGCGCAGCCCGTGAAGAACTGGTGGGACTCCACGAACGACCGGCAGCTGGCGCGGTCGGGCCGCGTGCTGGTGTCGGAGGGGCAGATCCCCACGCTGCTGTGGGCACTGCTGGTGATCGGCGCCATCCTCGTCGTGGGGTATGTGCTCCTGTACTCCGACCCCAAGGAGCGGTGGTACGCCCAGGCAGCCATGATGGGCGGCGTCACGATCCTGGTGGTGGCCAGTCTGCTGGCCGTTCAGGTGGTGGCATCACCGTTCTCGGGTGAAAGCGGCAGCGTCGATACCGGCAGCATGGAGTACTCCCTGATCCAGATGGATCAGTTCTCCAAGGCCGAGGGCGCGGACCCCACGGTGTTCTGCGACAAGGCCGGGATCCCGCTCGAGAAGTAGGCGGGGCCCCGCCGGCTGGGGCCTCTAGGCGGCGAGATACCCCGCGACGTTGCGCGGCTCGGGGAGGGCCTGACCGCGCTCCTGCAGATCCTCGATGTACATCTCCAGCGCTCCGCGGATGCCCACCTCAACGTCAGCGCGGGTTTCGCCGACCGCGACGACCCCGTCGATGTCCGGCAGGTACGCGCCCCAACCACCATCCTCGGCGGGCTCATAGATGACGAGGTACTGATTCATCGCAGGTAGTCCAGTCCGGTTTGGCGTCGAATCGACGCGAGCGTTCCGGCGGGCATGGTACCCGAGTCCTTTCCGAAGACGATTGCGGTGCGCCGGCCATCGGGGCTGCGCCACTTCTCGTGTGAGCCTCGCTGGCTCACCTTCAGCCACCCGGCGAGTATGAGAGCGGCGCGGACCTGGCGAACCGTCATCGGCATGGCCTGAACGTAGGCCGGAGTTCCGTACTAACGAGTGACGCACTGTGCCGAATGCGGCGAGTAGGCGCGGCAGGACTATCAGGGGACGCTCCCCGAACAGGTCTCCGATCAGCCGTTCCAGCCAGCGCTCACCGATGTCGTGCCTGCGTTCACCACGAGGGTCTGCTGTGCGCCGCCATTCACGTTGACGACCCGGATGTTCTGCGGGCGGCCCCTGAATCCGGTGGTGACGAGTATGCGCC
>CAMCDF010000004.1 GCA_945873475.1 Bifidobacterium breve
GGGTGGGAGCCGAGGTGCTGGAGATGCGCGCCGCGCCCGATCAGGCCGCCGCACTGGCAGCCGCCGCGAGCCCCCGCAACCTCGTGGAGGGCGACGTGGTGATGGCCTTCGGCGACAGCGCCCACGACATGCGGGTGCGGGCCGATGCCGCGGGCATCGCGTGGGATCTCGTGGCCGAGCGGCGGGCCACCCTCGAGGACCTGTTCATCGTGCTCACCGGCCACTCCCTGCGGGAGTCGTCAGCCGGCGGCGACTGACTACGCGGACGTCTCCGTGACCTCCGCTGAGGTGGTCTGCGAGGCCCATGGCGCCGGGCGCCCGAACACCGACGCCAGCCAGATACCGACCGCGTACAGGATGATCTGCGGCACCATCAGCAGCAGCATGCTGGCCGGGTCCCCGCCCGGGAGAACGGCCGCGATGGCCGCGATCACCACGATGGCGATGCGCCAGCCCCGACGGAACTGAGAGGCCGTCACGAGCCCCAGGCGCGCGAGCACGAGCATCGCGATGGGCACCTCGAACACCAGGCCGCCGGCGAGCATCAGCGTGAGGGCGAACGAGAAGTACTCGTTCGCGCGCAGCGCCACCTCGAAGTCGTTGCCCGCGAAGCCAAGCAGCCACTGCAACGCCACCGGCAGCACCAGGAAGTACACGAAGAAGACGCCGCCGATGAACAGCGCCGATACCCCGCTCACGACCGCCAGCATCTTCCTGCGGGTCTGGTCTCCGATTGCCGGGACCACGTACGCGTAGAGCTGGTACAGCAGCACCGGCAGGGTCACCAGCACCGACGCCCCGAAGACCACCTTCAGGATCACCAGGAAGGGTTCGGTGGGCGACAGCGCCAGCAGGCTGCGGTATTCGGGCGACAGGGGCTCCAGCAGCACGTCGAGCAGCCACTCGTTGAACACGTAGAGCACGGCGAATGCCACTGCCAGCGTGATCACCGCGATGAAGAGCCGCTTGCGCAGCTCGGTGAGGTGCTCGACGACGCTCAGCTTGTCGTCGGGGTCGACGCGGCCGACGCCGATGCGCCCGAACAGGCGGCCCATGCGCTACCCCGTCGCGGGCGGGCGTTCCGTGGGCGGTGCGTCACCGCTGACCACGATGCCCTCCAGCACGTCCGGCGCGGTGGTGGGCTGCTCGGGCGTGCCGGCCGTCGCGGTGGTCACCGGTGCGGCCTGGGCGGCCGGCGTGGGAGCCGGAGCGGGGTCGTCGTGCCGGTCGCCGCTGAGGGTGTCCTTGAAGTCGCGGATGCCCTTGCCCACCGCGCGACTGAACTCCGGCAGCTTCGTGGGGCCGAGCACCAGCACGGCGATCACGAGGACGATGATGATCTGGATTGGGGAGATATCGAACATCGGTCTGCGAAGGCTAGACCCCGCGGACGTTCGCGGCCAGCGGCCGCGCCCCCTGGGATAGGGTTTCCCTCATGCCGAATGACCCCGTTTCGTCCACCGAGGACGTCGTGATCCGCCAGATGCGCGACCAGATCATCGACAACGACCTCAAGCTGATCCAGGCCATCAACCAGCGCCTCACCCTGGTCGCGCGCCTGCGCGGCTACAAGCAGGAGCGCGACCTGGAGTTCGTCGACCCCTCCCGCGAGGAGTGGATGCACCGCTACCTGCGCGGGGCGAACAAGGGGCCGCTGTCAGATGACGGGCTCACCGAGATCTACGGGCACGTGCTCGAGCTGACCAAGCGCGAGACCGCCGACTGACCCACTAGTCGGCGAAGTCCTCCGGGGTCACCTGGTCGAGGAACTCCTTGAACTTCTCGACCATGTCCTCGTCGTCCTCGGGCTCGTGCTCGAACTCGATGGCGTTCTCATCCAGCAGGTCGTCCGCCGCGAAGATGGGGGCGCCGGTGCGCACGGCCACGGCGATCGCGTCGCTGGGGCGGGCGTCGACCTCCACATCCGGGCCCGGGGTGCTGAGCTGGATCAGCGCATAGAAGGTGTTGTCGCGCATCTCGGTGACCGTCACCTTCGACACCTCGGCCTGCAGGCCGTCGATCATCTCGGTGATGAGGTCGTGGGTCATCGGGCGGGGCGACTCCGTGCCCTGCAGCTTCATCAGGATCGCCGCGGCTTCCGCGTGCCCGATCCAGATGGGCAGGAACCGGTTGCCGTCGACGGTCTTGAGCAGCACGATGGGCTGCTTCCCGACCATGTCGAAGCTGACGCCGTAGATGACCATCTCCTGCATGCCCCGATCATAGACACGGTCGTGGGGCCACTCCGGTGCTATGGTCCCGCGCCGCGGGCGATTAGCTCAGGTGGTTAGAGCGCATCCCTGATAAGGATGAGGTCCCAGGTTCGAGTCCTGGATCGCCCATCAGCCATCCCGCCGAGGTGGCGGCTCCCGGAGTTGGCTCCATCCGCACACTGAACCCCCGCTGGATCACCCTGCTGCTCATCGTGGCAGCCACAGCGGCGGCCACGGTGGTCACGTTCCGCATCACCATCACGCCGCTGGATGCCTCGCCGGTATTCCTCGTGTCGGCGGTGGGCATGGTGCTGCTGGCCCGCTTCGGGCGCCGGGCATGGCCGGCGTTCGCACTGGGAGACGTGATCGGTGAGTGGCTGGGCACCTCGCGACCGGCGCCGCTGATACTCGTGGTCGTCATCACGCACGTTCTCGTCGCCCTGGCCGGCGCCACCTGGATGGTCGACCACGACGCCTGGCCCGGCGACCTGCGGACCTCCGTGCGCTACGTGGTGGGCGCAAGCGCACTGGCCATCGTCCAGGGCCTCGTGTTCGTCGCCATCTCGTACGGCCTCGACCCGCCGGCCGCAGGGGCAAGCCTGCGCAACGAGTTGCTGTGGGTGACCGTCGGGGTCCTCGTGGGGTTCCTGGTGGGCGGAACGTTCCTCGCCGCATGGCTTCGCGCCGAACGCGGCAGCAAGGGCGCGCTTCGGCCCGCATTCGGGCTGATCGCCATCACGGGTGCCGCCGCAGGCGGCCTGGCGGGGCCGATCAGCGTGATGGTCCCCCTGGCGCTCATGGGCACCCTGCTGCTCACCTCGCGCGCCGGGAGGCGCTGGGGCGGGGCTGCCCTGATCATCGTCGCTGCATGCGCCTTCGTGGGCGCCGAACGCGGAATGGCGCCGATGGGCGGGACGGGAACCACAGGGGCGCTGGCCAACGTGATGGTGACCCTCGCGCTGATGGGAGGGTTCGTCGCACTGCTGGGCGGCTATCGCCGCACGGGGCAGGCGGCCTCGCACCCGGTGGCCACCGTCGCCCTGGTGTTCGCCGGGATCATGCTGGTGGCCGGCATCTCAGGGGTGGGCGCCAGCGCCATCGTGGTGACGGACAACGCGCCGCTCGTCGTGGCCGGGATGTTCACAGCGGTTTCCGCGATAGGACTGGCCATCCTGCGCTCCGCGCGGCCCGTCGACCGGCCGCTGCACCGGCGTGGCGTGATGCTGGCGTCGTGCGCGGGGGTGCTCTATGCACTCAACCTCGCGCTGTACTTCGGTGCCGAGCCCCTCATCGGGCCCGGGGCCGCAACCGCATTGGCCATGATCAGCCCCCTTCCGGTGGTCATCCTGTCGGTCATCTTCCTGCGGCTGCGCACGTCGTGGGGGGTGGTGGCCGGTATCGCCATCATCGTCGGCGGCGCGCTGGTGGCGGCGATGGGGTCGTTGTCGAACCCCTGGGGCATTGCACTCGCCGTGTTGTCGGCCGTGGCATTCGCCGGGTCGGTCATCGTCACGCGCAAGGCCCTTGGGCAGGGCGGCATCATCGAGATCGCGCTGGTCTCCACCGCATCGGCGGCAATCGTGTCGCTGGTGGCCGGGGTCATCGTCTCGGGCCCCGGAGCACTGCTGCTGCCCGCAGACCAGATTCGCGCAATCGCCCTCGCCGCGCTGGGAGCGCAGCTGGTGCCGATACTCGGTCGCACCTGGGCGCTCGAGCACATGGGGGCCGATCTGGTGGGCGCCGAGGGCGTGCTCGGCCCGGCATCGACCGGCCTGCTGGCGTTCTGGTTGCTCACGCCGCCCGATGCCGCCACCCAGTGGATAGGACTTCTCGTCATCGCCGCCGGCGCGGTGCTGGCGGCCCTCGCCGGCGGGCGCGTTACCCGGCCCCCCGGACCAGCCGACCCCTAGGCGGTACCGGGCGCCCGGGGCGGATCGAGGCGATCAATGGCCGCCGCAACGGCGGCCTCGTCGGCGAACACGAGCTCCACGATGACCCTGCCCTTCGCCGCGGAGCGCACGCGCACCGGGGCGTCGAAGACACCGGCGAAGGCGTCGATCGCCTCGTCCGTGATGCCCGGCGCGGGGCGCCCGGCGCGTGCGGCGCGCGATGGCTCATCGGTGTTCGCCCGGGCGAGGTCCTCGGTGGCCCTTACGGAAAGTCCCTGCTCAGAAGCAGCTTTTGCCACGGCGCGGCGTCGCTTGGCCCCGTCGGCCATGAGGATCGCCCGCCCATGCCCCTCGGTGAGGGTGCCCACCACGAGCATCTCCTGCACGTCGTCGGGCAGCTCGAGCAGGCGGATGAGGTTGGCCACCGACGACCGGCTGCGGCCCACGCTGCGGGCCACGTCGGCCTGCGTCTGCCCGAAGTCCTCCACCAGGGCGGCCAGGGCCTGGGCGGTCTCCACGGGGTCCAGGTCCTGGCGCACCAGGTTCTCGACCAGGCCCACCTCGAGGCGCTCGCGCTCGTCGGCATCGCGCACGACCGCGGGGAGCTCGGCGAGCCCGGCGATCTGCGCGGCGCGCCACCTGCGCTCACCGGCGATCAGCTCGTAGTCACCCCCGCCGAGATCGCGCACCACCACCGGCTGGATCAAACCGGTTGACGCGATCGACTCGGCCAGCGCGGCAAGGGCCTCGTCGTCGATGCGCCGCCGCGGCTGGGCGGTGTTGGGACGAATGCGCTGTACCGGCAGCACCAGCAGGCGCTCGCCGGTGGCAGTGGCGGCGGGCGGGCCGGGCGAGGGGGCGTCAACCGGGGCGTCAACCGGCGGGGCGACGGCCACGGGTGCATCACCCAGCAGCGTGGACAGGCCCCGCCCCAGACGCTTGGACGGCTTCTTCTCAGCCACGCTGTGCGACCTCCTTGGCCACCTCGAAATAGGCGTCCGCCGCCGCGCAGTGCGGGTCGTAGCGGATCACCGGCTCGCCGAACGACGGCGACTCGGTCACGCGCACGTTGCGCGGGATCACCGTCTGGAACACGTCGCCAGGAAAATGCCTGCGTACCTCGGCAATAACCTCGCCGCTGATGCGCGTGCGGGGGTCGTGCATGGTCATCAGGATGCCGCTCACGCGCAGCGCGGGGTTCAGGCGGGCCCGCACCTCACCGATGGTCTCCATCAGCCGCGAGAGGCCCTCCAGGGCGTAGTACTCGCACTGCACCGGCACGATCAGCCGGTCGGCAGCCACCAGGGCGTTGACCGTCACCAGGTCGAGCGAGGGCGGGCAGTCCACGAATACGTACGGATACTCGGCGGCGGCACCCGCCAGGGCCGCCTTCATGAGGCCCTCGCGGCCTTCGCGATCCACCAGCTCCACAGCGGCGCCCGCGAGATCGGCGCTTGCGGGCACCAGGTCGAGGTTGGGCACCACCGTCGGAATGCGGGCAGCGGTCACCGATGCACCATCCAGCAGCACATCGGCCATCGTGAGGGCATCCGGACCCGGCCTCTCGCCGGCCAGCACACCGCTGGTGGCGTTGGCCTGCGGGTCGGCATCCACCAGCAGCACCCTCGTGCCCGCCTCGGCCAGGCACGCGGCGATGTTGATGGTCGAGGTCGTCTTGCCCACCCCGCCCTTCTGATTCGCGACGGCGTAGATCATGCGAGGGGGCGCTTGGCGGCCATTCCCGGCCTGCGGGGGTAACGATCAGGGGTCGGAGCAACCTTGCTCCACAAAGAGAAGTGCCTGCTCACACCGGGAATCGGTGTGACATCGATGTCAGGGGCCCGCTCCAGGCCCAGCTCCGCGCCGGCCAGCGCGGCAGCGGCCGCATCATCGGCGTCACGTCGGCCGCGCCAGGCCACCAGCGTTCCGTCGGGGGCGATAAGCGGGGCGGCGAGCTCCATCACCACGGGCAGGGATCCCAGGGCCCGGGCGGTGACCACCGGGTGCTGGTCGCGCTCATCCAGCGCCAGGGTCTCGCTTCGCTCGGCCACGACGCGCACATTAGGGAATCGCACCGCGGCACGGCGCAGCCAGTCGGCCTTCCGTCCCTCGCTCTCGACGAGCGTGATGGGTACGTGCGGCATCACGGCGGCCAGCGCCAGACCCGGAAAGCCTCCGCCGCTGCCCAGGTCGGCGATGCCCTTCGCATCACGGACCTCCGGTAACAGCATGCCGCTCAGCGAGTCGACCACATGAACCGAGATCGCCGTGTCGATGTCGCGCACGGACGAGAGGTTCTGCGGCTCCTCCAGCATCTCCGCGAGCACTGCGGCCAGTTCATCCGCCGCGGCCGGGTCCACCGGCACGCCCATGTCGGAACAGCGCTGGATGATGGTGCTGGCGGTGCGTTTCACGTGAAACGCCGGGGGCCCTACTCGGAGACGAGCGGCACGACCACGATGCGGCGCTTGGGGTCTTCGCCCTCGCTGCGGGTCTCCACATCGGTTCGGTCGACCAGCGCCATGTGCACCGTGCGGCGATCGAGAGCACTCATGGGGTCGAGCTCGATCTCCTCGCCGTACTCCACGGCCTCATCCGCGGCCTTGGCGGCCAGACGCGCCAGCAGCTCGGCGCGCTGCGCGCGGTAGCCGGCCGCATCTACCAGGACGCCCCGCCGCTGTCCGCCGGGCTGGCGCCTCACGGCCTGGGCGGCGAGCACCTGCACCGCGTCCAGCACCTCGCCATCACGCCCGATGAGGGCATCGAGGTCGTCGCCATCAACGCGGGCCACCAGACCACCTTCGTCGCCGTCCTCAATGGTGACCGTGGCGGTCAGGCCAAGGCCCTCCACTGCGGCCTCGACGATTTCGAGAAGGGCGTCGCGCCCGGGGTCGTTGTCGCTCACTTGCGCCTCTTCGGTGGCTTGCGGCTGGCCGGGCGGGATGGACCCCCCGAGACCTTTCGTGATGGTGGCTTGCGCTTCTTCTTGCCCTGCGACTGCGTGCCGGATTCCGCCTGCGGGGCCTCGGGCTCATCCCCGGACGTGGCGTCGGCTGCATCGTCGGCGGCGTCGGACTCCTGGGCCGCGACCTCAGTCGCGGCGGGCAATGGGGCCGCTGCGGCGCCATTGCCCCCGGAATCGGCCTTGCCCTTGCCCCGGCGCCTCTTCGGCACGGCCTTGGAGCGCACCTGGACATCCTCGGTGGACGCCGCGTCGCCGGTGAGTGCGGCCTGCTCGGCGTCGTCGGCGGCGGCCTCGTCGTCGCCGGAATCCGCGTCATCATCGCTGATATTCGGGTTTCCGGTGAGGGATCCGCCCTTGGCCTCGATCTCGGCCTCGATGCGGCGCTTCAGCACCAGCTGCTGGCCGGCGGTCCACAGGTTGGTGGTGGCCCAGTAGATGACCAGTCCGGCCGGCACGGGGAACTGGAAGATGAAGAACACGATTCCGATGGGCAGAAGGCGCATGAGCCAGCGCTGGTTCTTGCTCATCGTGGGGGTGGCCGAGAGCTCCGACGAGATCAGCTGCGACAGCGCGTACACGGCGATGAGCGGGATGACCGCCCACCCGATCTCGGTGAGCAGCTTCGATACATCGGGCACCACGTACATGAACGACAGGTCGCTGCCGTCCGTGAAGTCCTGGCTTTGCAGCGTGTAATAGAGGGCGATGAAGACCGGCGCCTGCAGCAGCAGCGGAAGGCAGGAGCCGAACGGATTGACGTCGTTCTCCTTGTAGAACTTCATCATTTCTTCCTGCAGCTTCTGCTTGTTGCCCTTGTACTTCCGCTGCAGTTCCTTCATCTGCGGCGCGACCTCCTGCATGCGCCGCGCAGACTTGTACTGCTTCACGAACAGGGGCAGCAGGATCAGGCGCACCACCAGGGTGAGCATGACGATCGCCCAGCCCCAGGTGAAGCCGATGCCGTGGAAGAAGTCGAGTACGGCGCGGAGCGGCGCCTCGAGAAGATCGAGTGGGTTCATCGCGCTCCGAAGAGGGTCTGGTCGGCGGGGTAGTCCACGCCGCCCTTGCTCCAGGGATTACAGCGCAGCAGGCGCCAGCTGGCGAGCACAAAACCCCTGCTCACACCAAACATCTGGATCGACTCCACGGCGTATTCCGAGCATGTCGGGTGATACTTGCAGCGCCTGGGGAACAGGGGCGACACCACGCGCTGATAGCCCCGCACCAGGCTGATGACCAGGCCCCTCATGCGGCGGCGGCCGGCGAGGCCTTCTCCACCAGCTCGGTGAGGCGCTCCCCGAGGGCCTCGGATCCGCGCTCCTCGATGTACTCGTGGGCACCCGGGCGGGCGATCACCACGTAGTCCACACCCGGCGGAAGCCCCGGTTGGATGCGGGAAAACTGCTCTCTGAGCACGCGCTTCACGCGGTTTCGCTCCACGGCTCCGCCCACGCGCTTGCCCACCGACAGACCGAGGCGAGCCGAATCGCCCTCGCCCCGGTTGAAGGCGTAGACGACCAGGTGCCGACCCGCGGCCGACGTGCCGCGGCGGTAAACGGAGTCGAAATCACCGGATCTGGTGACCCGGCTGCGCCTGCCTCGAGGAGCGGCGCCGTCCGGCACGGAGCCAGCGGCCTAGGCCGAGAGCCGGGCGCGGCCCTTCGCGCGGCGACGCTTGAGGATTGCCCGCCCGGCGCGAGTGGACATGCGCTTGCGGAAACCATGGGTCTTGCTGCGCTTCCGCGTATTCGGCTGATAGGTGCGCTTCACTCGCCTACTGCTCCTTGGGACACGGCCTCTGGATGGCACCGGTTCCCCGGCGCACGACGCGGGAACACTACCAAAAGGCGGGCGAGGGTCCCCAGGGGGCTCGGGGAGCCCCGGATAGCCCTATACGGCCCGCCGTTGAGCCGATTTCATCCACACATGTGGACATTCCTGTGGATAACTCTCATTTTACCTGCTCAGGGCCGCTTGCGGTCGCACGGATTCATGTGTTGGCGCAACCCGCAACCACGTTTTTCCCGCATAGACGGGGTGTGTTCATCCACAGGCCCGCCGCGACCGGTTTCGGGCCATTCCCCATTGGTAGCGTCCCGCGCCCGATGAGCACGGACCTCCCCGACACCATCAGCGGCACGGAGCTGCACGGCAGCACCTATGTGGTGCGGGTCGCCGTGCACCGTGCCTCGCTCGAGCCCCCGGCCATCACCGAGATCCGCGACATCGCGCCGGCGCCCATCATCGAGTCGACGTTCTCCCATGTGGCGCAGATCTCGTCCGTGCCCCCGCTCGCGCTGCGCGAGATCATCGAGAACCTGGTGCACGCCGACTTCCGTGACGCCCTGGTCACGGTGCTGGACGCCGGGCGCACCGTGCGCGTGTCCGACAGGGGCCCGGGCGTGCCGGACCCCCGCCGCGCCATGGAGCCCGGCTACACGACGGCCGACGAGAGGATCCGGCAGATCGTGCGCGGCGCGGGGTCGGGCCTGGCGCTGGCATCGGGGCTGGTGGCCGCAGAGGGTGGGTTGCTCGAGCTGGAGGACAACCTCGGTGGCGGCACGGTGGTGACCATCACGGTCGACGCACCGCCGGCCCCCGACGATGCGGGGGTGTCCGGCCAACCCAACGATGTGCAGCGCAGCCTGCTCGCCCTGCTGCTGGAGATGGCCCCGGCTCATCCAGAGACCATGGCCCGCGAACTGGGGCTTCCCCTGGGCGTGGTGGGCCGCGAGCTCGTGTTGTTGGAGCACCGCGGCCTGGTGGCGCGCTTCGCCGATGGCGGGCGCGTGCTCACCGAGCGCGGTGCGGCGATCGTGGCGACGCTCTTCTAGGCCATGGGCGCAGGAATACCGCTCATCCAGGATCAGGATCGCCTCGAGGCCGTGTGGGCGCAGGTGCTCGAGCGCCTGCGTGGACTGCTGAACGGCGCCACCTACAGCCTCACCTTCGAGCGTGCGCGTGCGCTGGGCTTCGACGGCGGGCGGTTCCGCATCGGGGTCGAGACCGAGTTCGCACGCGGCTGGATCGTGCAGCGCTACGACTCCCTGGTTCGCGACGCCCTGTTCGAGGTGCTCGGCCAGGACGTCGTGGTCGCTGTTGAGGTGGTCGCCCCCGCACCGGTGGAGGGCGGTACGCCGCAGTCCCGCATGGCACCCCCGGCGCCCGCGCCCGAGCCGCCGCGACCGCCTGCGCCCAACGACATCTCGGCCCGCCTGCAGGGCCGCTTCACCTTCGATGCCTACGTCATCGGTCCGAGCAACAGGTTCGCCCATGCCGCGGCACTCGCCGTGGCGGAGACGCCCGCGCGCGCCTACAACCCCCTCTTCGTCTACGGCGAATCGGGCCTGGGCAAGACCCACCTGCTGCATGCGATCGGCCACTACACAGCCGATAACCACCCGGGGCTCTCGGTGCGCTACGTGTCGGTGGAGACCTTCACGAACGAATTCATCAACGCCCTGCGTGATGGAGGCATCAGGTCGTTCAAGGACAGGTACCGCAGCACCGACATCCTGTTGATCGACGACATCCAGATGCTGGAGGGCCGCGAGCAGACGCAGGAGGAGTTCTTCCACACCTTCAACGCGCTGCACGAGCACGGCAAGCAGATCGTGATCTCGAGCGACCGCCCGCCGAGCGCCATCAAGACGCTCGAGGACCGCCTGCGCTCGCGGTTCGAGATGGGCCTCATCACCGACGTGCAGCCGCCCGACCTGGAGCTGCGCATCGCCATCCTCCGCAAGAGGGTGATGACCGACGGCTACCAGATACGCGATCCCGAGGTTCTCTCGTTCATCGCGGCGCGGGTGTCGACGAACGTGCGCCAACTCGAGGGCGCCCTCATCCGCGTGGTCGCGCACTCGTCCATCTCCGGCCGGCCTGTGACGGTCGAACTCGCCCAGGAGGTCCTGACCGACCTCTTCCCGGGGGGAGACGGCGAGGTGCGCATGGACCTCATCCAGGAGGCCGTGGCGCGCCACTACTCGATATCGCTCGACGAGTTGGTGGGCGAGAAGCGCACCAAGCGCGTCGTCATGCCCCGGCAGGTGGCCATGTACCTGTGCCGCGAGCTCACCGACTCGTCGCTGCCGGCCATCGGCAGGGCATTTGGTGGCAGGGATCACACCACCGTCCTGTACGCCGTGCAGAAGGTGACGAAGCAGATGGCAGAGGGTGGCGACCTGTACCAGGCCGTGCAGACCCTCACCTCATCGCTGACCGGCGCGTCCTCGCCGACGGCGACCACCCGCCCCTGACAGCGGTGTCATAGGGGGTACCCCGCTCAGAGCGGGTTTTTTCCGTGCCCCCGCACTGTGGGCACACGAAGCCTTTTCTGTGGAAATCCTGTGGATAAACCACTGGACTCTGGACCACCCCTCAACAGGTGTCCCAAGGCCAGCCCCCAAGCCGTTTTCACCCTGTGGACGGCTGTGGGTGGATCGGCGTTTTCGCACACTCCGCCCACAGGTCATCCACAGAGTTGAAAACTATCCATGAGCAGGGCCAACCCCTGTGTTTCAACCGATTCCACAGGACCTATGGTTACTACGACCCTCTCTCAATTCATTTCTTCACCATCACCACCGACATGTTCTGTCGTGGGACGGGGCGGGGCCATCCGGACACGGGGTACGCTGCCGCCGTGCGACTGACCTGCCCCCGCGACGAACTGGCGAGCCGACTGGCGCTGGCATCCCGGGCAGCCTCGAGCAAGGGCACCATCCCGGTGCTGGCCAACGTGTTGCTGAAGGCCGAGGAAGGCCTGGTGGAGTTGGCGTCCACCGACATGGAGGTGTCGCTGAGGGTTCCCCTCGACGATGCCGGCGTCGAGGAGCACGGCGCCGTGGTGCTGCCCCGCCTCGCAGCCGACCTGGTGCGCAGCATGGCCCCCGGCCCGGTGACCCTGGTGCACAACCAGAACGAGGGGCAGGTGCAGATATCGGGCGGCGGATCATCGTTCAGCCTGAACTGCCACCAGGCGGGCGAGTACCCCGAGCTGCCGGGTGACACCGGAACGGGAATCCAGATTCCCTCCGCGGCCTTCGTGGAGTGCGCCGAGCGCGTGGTTCGTGCCGCATCGCGGGACGAGACACGGCCGGTTCTCACCGGCGTTCTCGTGCGCATCGGCCCCGACGGCCTGACCATGGCCGCCACCGACAGCTACCGCCTCGCCGTGAGGACGGTGCCGCTGAACGACGCACCCGCAGAGACCCGCGAGGCGATCCTGCCGGCGCGCGCCGTGGCCGAGGCCACGCGCCTGGCCGGGCAGGCAGGCGACTCCGACGTGGAGGTCGTGCTGGGTGAGTCGCAGGCCACCATCCGGTGCGGCGGAATCCGCCTCACCACGCGCCTGATCGACGGTCAGTTCCCCGACTACCGCCAGCTCATCCCCGCCGAGTTCGAGCATGACGTGCGGCTCGACCGTGCGGAGTTCCTGGGCGTGCTCACCCGTATCGGCGTGCTGGCGCAGCGCACGGCGCCACTGCGGCTGTCATTCGAGCAGGGTCAGCTCACCGTGGCGACGGCGAGCGAGCAGGTGGGCGAGGGCCGTGAGTCGATGCCGGCCCCCTACACCGGTGAGCCGCTCGAGATCGGCTTCAACGCCGACTTCCTGCGGGAGGGCGTTGACGGCATCGACGGCGACGAGGTGCGACTGGGGCTCATCAGCCCCCTGCGCCCCGGACTCCTGAGGGGGGCGGAAGATGAGCACCGCTACCTCCTCATGCCCATCCGCCTCCCGGGATAGCGCGCAGATGGCCGGCGACTGGACGGCCACCCACCTGGACGTATCAGACGTCCGGTCGTGGACCCGCGTGTCGGTAGACCTCCCGCCGGGCGGCATCGTGCTGTCCGGGCCCAACGGAGCCGGCAAGACATCGCTGGTGGAGGCTCTGGTCATGGCCTGCCTCGGCGTGTCGTGCCGCACCACCAGGGACGCCGAGGTGGTGCGTACCGGGGCACCCGCCCTGCATGTGGGCCTCGACCTGTGCGGGCCGGACGGCCGGCACCATCGCGAGGTCGGGTATGCCCAGCGGCAGGGGCGCAGGCTGTCCCTCGACGGTGAGAACGTGCGCAGCCTCTCGCAGTGGCGGGCCGACGGCAGCGTGCTGGTGTTCCTCCCCGAGGAACTGCGCGCGGTGAAGGGTCCACCGGCAGCGCGCCGCAGGCATCTCGATCGCCTGCTCGAGGCATCCGAGCCGGGATACGCGGACGACCTCACCGCCTACGCCGCGGCGCTGTCGCAGCGCAACGCCGCGCTTCGCCACGTGCGCGCCGGGCGCACCGCGATGGACGCCGTGCTGCCCTGGGAAGAGCCCCTCGCCACCCACGGCGCGCGCATCGTGGTTGCCCGCCGCGCCGCGATGCGCGACCTGCAGGAGCCCTTCGCCCGGTGGATGCGCGACCTCGGGGGCGGCGAGGGCGGCGAACTGGCGCTCGAGCCCTCACCCGCCGGTCTGGCGGAGGTCGCAGACCCGGAGGTGGAGCACGCCCTCCGCGCCCGCATGGAAGACGCCCGCCCGCGCGAGGTCGCCGCCGCCATGACGCTGGCGGGGCCGCACCGCGACGATGTGCTGGTGGCGCAGCGCCGGGGAGACGACCTGGTCGACCTGCGGCGCATGGGCAGCCAGGGCGAGCAGCGCACGGCCGTGCTCGCACTGCTGATGTCGCACCGCCAGCACCTGGGCGCGAGGTCGGGGCTGCCCATCCTGGTGCTCGACGACGTGCTGTCCGAGCTCGATCCATCGCGCCGCGCCCTGTTGCTGGACGCCGCCGTGGGGCACGGCCAGTGCATCCTCACCACGGCCGACCCGGTGGCCGCGCAGGCCGCAGCCGAGCGCGGTGCGCGGGTGATGGCCGTGAGGGAGGGACTCCTTGCGGCGTAGGCGCAGGCGCGATCCGGTGGGCGTGGGCGACCTGCTGGGCAGGGCCACCAAGGCGTTCACGAGGGCGGGCGACTCCGTGCTCACGTCCGTGCGCGCCGCCTGGCCCGAGGCAACCGGACCCGGCACCGTGAACCATGCGTATCCCATCCGCCGCAGCCGCGCGGGTGTGGTGACGGTGGCCTGCTCCGATGCCGTGTGGGCACAGGAGATGGACATGCGGCGCGACGAGATCGCCGACCGTCTGGCGGCGCTGCTGGACGACCCCGATGCGGTGGCGGGCCTCAGGTTCGTGGTGGCCGACCACGCAATTCCCGGCCCCGACCCGGGCCCCCGGCCCCGCGTGGTGCCGCCCCCACCGGACCCCGACGCCGTCGCGCGCGCCGAGCAGGCGACCAGTGCCATCGACGACCCCGACCTGCGCGCGCTGGTGACACGTGCCGCAGCGCGGTCAATGGAGCGTGACAAGAGGTCCTGACGGGCCCCGGCGCGCCGGTTTCCGTGGGACCCACTGGTAGGTTTTGCCTGCAGGAACGAGGTGTCCACGCCTACCCGGAACAACCCCTGAGGAGGGGCGTCATGGGGGGCTGAGATAGAGGAGACAGGTGACCGAACCGGGATTCGACGCCACCACCGATGCCGCCACGTATGACGCCGGCGCCATCACCGTTCTGGAGGGCCTGGAGGCCGTCCGCAAGCGACCCGGTATGTACATCGGGTCCACCGGTCCGCGCGGCCTGCACCACCTGGTGTACGAGGTGGTCGACAACTCCGTGGACGAGGCCATGGCCGGCCACTGCACGCGCGTCGACGTGGTGCTGCGCCCGGACGGCTCGTGCTCGGTCACCGACGATGGCCGGGGAATCCCCGTGGCCGCGATGGCCGACCAGGACGGCAAGAGCGCCCTCGAGGTGGTGCTCACCGTGCTGCACGCCGGCGGCAAGTTCGGTGGCGAGGGCTACAAGGTGTCGGGCGGACTGCACGGCGTGGGCGTGTCGGTGGTGAACGCCCTGTCGGAGGTCCTCACGGCCGAGGTGCGCCGCGACGGCCACCTGTGGGTGCAGGGCTACCAGCGCGGCGCACCGGACGGGCCCATCACCGACGCCGGCGCGGCCGAGGGCACGGGCACGTGCATCCGGTTCACGCCCGACCCGGAGATCTTCGAGGAAACCGACTTCGACTACGACACGCTGGCCACGAGGTTCCGCGAGACGGCGTTCCTCACGCCCGGCCTGCGCATCACCATCACCGATGAGCGGGGCGAGCGGCGCGAGGATTCCTTCCACTTCGAGGGCGGCCTCGTCGACTTCGTCAAGCACCTCAACGCCACGAAGGACCCCCTCCACGGCGACGTCATCGCCATCTCCGCCGAGGGGCAGGAGGGCCAGGTGGACATCGCGATGCAGTGGACCAACGGCTTCACGGAGTCGGTGTTCACGTTCGCGAACAACATCAACACGCACGAGGGTGGCACGCACCTCACCGGCTTCCGCACCGCCCTCACGCGCTGCATCAACGACTACGCGCGCGCCAAGGGCCTGCTGAAGGAGAAGGACGACAACCTCGAGGGCAACGACACCCGCGAGGGGCTCACGGCCATCGTGTCGGTGAAGCTGCGCGAGCCGCAGTTCGAGGGCCAGACCAAGACGAAGCTCGGCAACAGCGAGTTCGCGGGCTTCGTGGCCACGGTGGTCAACCAGAAGCTGGCGGAGTTCCTCGAGGAGAACCCGCAGACGGCCAAGGCCATCTGCACCAAGGCGTCCCACGCCGCACAGGCACGTCTGGCGGCGCGCAAGGCGCGCGACCTGGCCCGGCGCAAGGGCGTGATGGACTCCACGAGCCTTCCGGGCAAGCTGGCCGACTGCTCCGACCGCGACCCCGAGAACACCGAGATCTTCCTGGTGGAGGGCGACTCCGCCGGCGGGTCGGCCGTGCGCGCCCGGCAGTCGTCGTTCCAGGCCATCCTGCCGCTGCGCGGCAAGATCATCAACGTCGAGAAGGCCCGCATCGACAAGGTTCTCAGCAACACCGAGATCCAGGCGATGATCACGGCCATGGGCACCGGCATCGGGGTCGACTTCGACCTCACGAAGGCCCGGTACCACAAGCTCATCATCATGACCGACGCCGATGTGGACGGCGCGCACATCCGCACGCTCATCCTCACGTTCCTCTTCCGGCACATGCCCGAGGTCGTGGACGCCGGCTACGTGTACATCGCGCAGCCGCCGCTCTACAAGGTGAAGCAGGGCAGCAACGAGCAGTACATCGAGAAGGAGTCCGACCTCGAGGACTGGCTGCTCGAGCGCAACATCGGCGACATGACGCTGTTCACGGGCGCGGGCGACGAGTCGGCGCTCACGAAGGCGCGGTTCCAGCGTTACGCCCGCGTACTGCGCGAGCACGACGGCTGGTCGGCCGCGCTTCGTGCCACCTACGGCAATGAGCTGCTGGAGTTCATCCAGGTGCACGGCCTGGTGGAGGCCGAGCCCGCCGACCTGAAGGCCCTCGAGGCCGCTGTGCTGGCGGCCCCGGGCGAGATGGCAGAGCTCTCGGTGCTCGACACCGATGCGGCGGCCAGGTCGCTGCGCGCGCGGTCGGTGGACGCCCGCACCGGGGAGGCCCGCACCGTGGCCATTCCCATGGCGCTGTTCGAGGCGCCCGAGCTGGCGTCGTTCCGCAACGCGCGCGGCAAGCTGCGCGAGCTGGTGGGCGACGCCCCGTTCGTGGTCACCAGGGGCTCGCGCCGCCGGGAGGCCGCCACCTACGACGCCCTGCGCGTCGCGATCATGGACCTCGCCCGCGAGGGCATCTCCCTCAGCCGCTTCAAGGGGCTGGGCGAGATGAACGCCGAGCAGTTGTGGGAGACGACGATGGACCCCGAGCGCCGCGTACTGCAGCGCGTCACGATGGACGACGCCGCTGCAGCCGACCTGTTGTTCTCGATGCTGATGGGCGACAAGGTCGAGCCGAGGCGCGACTTCATCGAGCGGAACGCCCGCTCCGTCGAGTTCCTGGACGTCTGAGATGGCCATCGACCGACACGGGAGAATCGAGCCCCGCGAGCTGGCCGAGGAGATGCGCTCGTCGTATCTCGACTACGCCATGAGCGTCATCGTGGGTCGCGCGCTGCCGGACGTGCGCGACGGCCTGAAGCCGGTGCACCGCCGCGTGCTGTTCGCCATGCACGACCGCGGCCTGCAGCCCGACCGCGGCTACGTGAAGAGCGCCAACATCGTGGGAACGGTGATGGGTGAGTACCACCCGCACGGCGACTCGGCCATCTACGACGCCCTGGTCCGACTGGCCCAGGACTTCAACAGCCGGTACCCCACCGTCGACGGCCAGGGCAACTTCGGCTCGCAGGAGTTCGCGGCCGCAGCCATGCGGTACACCGAGGCGCGCCTGTCGCGGTACGCCACGGAGATGCTGAGGGACATCGACGAGGACACCGTCGACACCATCGCCACCTACGACGACCGCCGGCGCGAGCCCACGGTGCTGCCGTCACGCGTGCCGAACCTGCTGGTCAACGGCTCCGCCGGCATCGCGGTGGGAATGGCCACCAACATCCCGCCGCACAACCTGGGCGAGGTGGTGGACGCCTGCATCGCGATGATCGACGACCCGCTCATCGACTCCGATGGGCTCATGCAGTACGTGAAGGCGCCCGACTTCCCCACGGCCGGCCAGATCGTGGGCCTGTCGGGGGTGCGCGACGCCTACCGCACCGGCCGTGGCCGGGTGGTGGTGCGCGGTCTGGCGCACAACGAGCCGCTCAAGCACGGCCGTAACGCCATCGTGTTCACCGAGCTGCCGTACCAGGTGAACAAGTCCGAGATGCTGCGCAAGATGGCCGAGCTGGCCAACGACGGCGTGCTCAAGGAGATCGCCGACCTGCGCGACGAGAGCGGCCGCGACGGAATCCGCGTGGTGGTCGAGCTGCGACGCGACGCCGTGCCCAAGGTGGTGCTGAACAAGCTCTACAAGCACACCCAGGCGCAGACGACCTTCGGCGTCAACGCCATCGCGCTGGTCGACGGCGTGCCGCGCACGCTCTCGCTGCGCGACATGATCCGCTTCTACCTCGACCACCAGCGCGACGTCATCCGAAGGCGCTCGAGGTTCCGCCTCGACCGTGCCGAGACCCGCGCGCACGTGCTCGAGGGCCTGCTCATCGCGCTGAAGGACATCGACGCGGTCATCGCGCTCATCCGTGCCGCGGCCGACCCCGAGGAGGCCCGCACGGGCCTGATGACCACCTTCGACCTCAGCGAGCTCCAGGCCCGGGCCATCCTCGACCTGCGCCTGCAGCGCCTCACCCAGCTGGAGGCCGGGAAGATCGAGGCCGAGTACGCCGAGCTGCAGGCCGAGATCGCCGAGCTGCGGGCGATCCTCGGCGACGAGTCACGGGTGTACCAGGTGATCCGCGACGAGCTGATGGAGGTTCGCGGGAAGTACGCCGACGAGCGCCGCACCGAGGTCATCCCGGCCGAGGGCGAGATCGACCTGGAAGACCTCATCGCCGAGGAGGAGATGGTCATCTCCATCACGGCGGGTGGCTACATCAAGAGGCTGCCGGTCACCACGTACCGGGCCCAGCGGCGCGGGGGCAAGGGCCTGCGCGGCGCCAGGCTCAAGGACGAGGACCGCGTGGACCACCTGTTCATCGCGTCCACGCACGACTTCCTGCTGTTCTTCACCAACCAGGGCCGTGTCTACCGCCAGAAGGTGCACGAGATCCCGCAGGCCGCACGCGACGCCCGCGGCCGGCACATCGCGAACGTGCTGGCGCTGCTGCCCGACGAGGAGATCCGCCAGGTCTTCAACACACGCGACTACGCCGAGGGCAAGTACCTGGTGCTGGCCACCCGCGACGGCATGGTGAAGAAGACCGAGTTCGGCGCCTACAACACGGTGCTGAAGGAGGCCGGCATCATCGCGATCCGGCTGGCGGACGACGACGAACTGGTGGGCGTGCAGCTCACCGACGGCGACTCCGACCTGCTCATCGTGTCGGCGCGCGGGCAGGCCGCCCGCTTCGCCGAGGAGAAGGTGCGCGCCACCGGCCGTGGCACGCAGGGCGTGCGCGCCATGAACCTCGACGATGGCGACCGCGTGCTGGCCATCGGCGTTGCCGACGACGAGCACGACCTGCTGGTGGTCACCGGCAACGGCTACGGCAAGCGCACGGCGCTCACCGAGTACCCCAGCAAGGGCAGGCCCACCAAGGGCGTTCGCACCATCAAGGTCAGCGACAGGAAGGGCGAGCTCATCACCGCCCGGATCGTGCGCGCGGGCCAGCAGCTGCTGCTGGTGTCGAAGAACGGCCAGGTCATCCGCATCGAGGTCGATGCCGTCAAGCGCATGGGCCGCAGCACCGAGGGCGTGCGCCTGATGGACGTGGGCGACGAGGACCAGGTGGTCACCTGCGCACCGGTCGACGAGCAGGACGACGCCGAGGTCGAGGAGGACGCCACCACGGATGCCGGGGCAGGCGCCCCGGAGGCTGACGCCGCAGAAGCGGATGCCCCGGAGGCAGAGTCCCCGGAGGCTGACGCCGCGGAGCCGGACGCGCAGTAACCCCGAACCACAGAGAGGGTGACTGGCACCGGAAGGTGCCTGTCACCGGGGTTCACCGGGGTAACGCCATCCCAGCTGCACAGCGTTACCCCGGTGACAGGCACCTCAGGGGGACAGCCACCGTCCCTGTGAGCCGGCTCTAGGCAGCGCTCTTCCGCGCCACGGCCAGCAGGCCGTCGCCCTGGCCGACGAGGCCGAGGCCCCACTCCAGGGGATACGCCAGCAGGCGCACCGGCAGGGCGTCGCCCCAGCCCCGCTGGCGCTGCCCGCCCGCGGTGCGGGCGTCAACCGAACCGGGCAGCACGCCCATCAGGGGAGTGGTGCGAAGCGACGTGACGCGGAGCCCCGCGAGCGCCAGTACCCAGCGCAGTGAGTCCCGGTCGTAGTGCACCAGGTGCCGGGGCATCTCGAGGCCATCCCATGATCCGCGCGTGGCGCGTGCTGCGAGCGAGCGGATGTTGGGCACGCCGACGATCAGGCGACCCCCGGGGGCGAGCAGGTCGCGGATGCTGCCCAGGGTGGCGAGGGGGTCGGGCACGTGCTCCAGCACCTGGGACATGCGAACGACATCCCATGGGCCATCGGGCAGGCCACCATCATGCAGCAGGGCATCGAGCGATCCGTTCAGCACCCACCAGTTGCCGCGCGACCGCGCCACCTCCACGGCGCGCGCCGACGGCTCGACGCCCCAGGCCTCGTGCCCGGCGTCGCGGAAGGCCATCACCGCTCCGCCGGTGCCCGCGCCGACGTCGAGCACCTTCATGCCCGGTCGCATCGGCCCGCCGGTCTCTGCCTCGGGTATCGCCACCCCAAGTGCCCGTGCAACCCGCCCGCCCGACTGCCCGGCCCGTGCCAGCGCAGTGCGCGACGCCCGGGCGGTGATCGACTCGCCGGAACCGTGCTGGGGGTACTCGTCGGGGTACCAGGCGCCGGGGTCGTCCGGCCACGGGTCGGTGCGGCACAGGCGGCACGATGCGCACTCGACCACCCCGAACTCGCCGGGCATGCCCCGGCGGTGGTCACGGGCCGTCAGCACGGTGGCGCCCCCCGTCATGCCGCAGATCGGGCACGACGACGGATGGGTGTCGGAAATCCCGGGCATGGCGGGAGGATACGGCCCCGAGTCCACTAGCCTTGCCGGAACGTGACGCGACTCCCGGACCCCAAGGACATCCTCCCGCACAGGGAGCCGTTCCTCTTCATCGACGAGATCCTGGAGCTGGTTCCCGGTGAGTCGGCGCGGGCCCGGTGGACCCTTCGCCCGGATACCCCGTTCCTCGAGGGCCACTTCCCCGGCGAGCCCATCATGCCCGGGGTCATCATCGTGGAGGCCCTGGCGCAGACCGGCGCGCTGGCCGCGCTGTCGACCGACGACGGCAAGGGCAAGCTGGCCCTGTTCGCCGGCGTCGACAAGTGCCGGTTCAAGCGCCCCGTGCGCCCCGGCGACGTGCTGGAGTTCGAGACCCGGGTCACCCGCGTGCGGGGCCCCATCGGCGAGGCCGAGGCCGTCGCCCGGGTAGGCGACGCGGTGGCGTGCCAGGCCACCCTCAAGTTCGCGATCGTCGACCGCGACCAGCTGGAGGGGTCCTGAGCCTGGTGGCGGCAACCGGCCGCGCCCGGCCCCGGGCGCGGCTCGTGGGCGTTGGCGCCTACGTACCGGATCGCGTTCTCACCAACGCGGACCTCGAGAAGATGGTGGATACCAGCGATGAGTGGATCGTCTCGCGCACGGGCATCCGCGAGCGCCACATCGCCGCCGACGACCAGGCCACCACCGACCTGGCAGCCGCAGCCGTGCGCGACCTGCTGCAGCGCACCGGCACCGACCCCGGCGACATCGACCTGCTCATCGTCGCCACCACAACGCCCGACTACGTGTTCCCGCCATGCGCGCCGCTGGTGGCCACCATGACCGGCATGGACTGCCCGGCGGCCTTCGACACCAACGCGGTGTGCTCGGGCTTCATGTACGGCATCGCCCAGGCCACGGGAATGGTGGAGAGCGGCATCGCCCGCAGGGCGGTGGTGGTGGGCGCCGAGACCCTGTCGCGCATCATCGACTGGGACGACCGCGCCACGTGCGTGCTGTTCGCCGACGGCGCGGGCGCCGTGCTGATCGAGGCCGACGAGGGCCAGCCGGGCACCGGCGTGATCGGCGTGGAGCTCGGGTCGGACGGCGCGGGCAGGTCCGACCTCTGCGTTCCGGCCGGTGGTTCGCGTGCGCCGATCACCGGCGACACGCCCCACACCGACACGTGCATCCACATGAACGGGCGCGAGGTGTTCCGGTTCGCCACGCGCATCCTGGTGGAGAGCTCCCAGCGCCTGCTGGGTGAAGCGGGCATGACCATCGACGACGTCGACCTGCTGGTGGCCCACCAGGCGAACGAGCGCATCCTTCACCACGCATCCGAGCGCATGGGAATCGCACCGGACAAGGTGGCCATGAACCTCGATCGCGTGGGCAATACGTCGTCGGCCAGCATCCCCCTGGCCCTCGCGGATGCGCTGGACTCGGGGCAGTTGCAGGAGGGAGCGATGGTGCTGATGGTCGGGTTCGGCGCGGGCCTCACGTGGGGCAGCGTGCTGGTGAGATGGGAGCCGCGATCATGATCGCCCTGCTCTTCCCGGGCCAGGGAGCCCAGCAGGTGGGCATGGGCCGCGAGCTCGCAGAGGCCTTTCCCGTGGCGGCCGACACCTTCGCCGAGGCAGGCGAGGCGCTGGGCTACGACATCACCCGCATCATCTTCGAGGGTCCCGAGGACGACCTGGTGCGCACCGATGTGTGCCAGCCGGCGATCCTCACGATGAGCGTGGCCTGCCTGCGGGTGGCCCGCGACCACGGGCTGTCAGCCGACCTCGCGCTGGGCCACTCGCTGGGCGAGTTCTCGGCGCTGGTGGCCTGCGGCTCGATCGGGTTCGCCGAGGCCGTGCGCCTGGTGGGCGAGCGCGGCGCGGCCATGCAGGCCGCCGGCGAGGCCCGCCCGGGAACCATGGCCGCCATCCTGGGCCTGTCAGACGATGAGGCCGAGGCCCTGTGCGCCGAGGCGGGCGACGTGTGGCCCGCCAACTACAACTGCCCCGGCCAGGTGGTTGCCTCCGGCACCGTCGAGGGCATCGCCCGACTGCTGGAGATCACCGGCGAGCGGGGCATCAAGGCCACGCAGCTGAGGGTCGGCGGCGCGTTCCACAGTCCGCTGATGGAGCCGGCATCCGAGCGCCTTGCTCCCGCACTGGAGGCCTGGGACCCCCAGGCCCCCGACCCGCAGTTCCTGTCCACCACCACCGCGCAGGTGGAGCCCGCCGACCGCATGCGCCCCGTGCTTCTCGACCAGCTCACCTCGCCCGTGCGCTTCGGGCACGCGGTCGAGACGGCCATCGCCATGGGCGCCGACCGGTTCGTCGAGCTCGGCCCCGGGCGGGTGCTGTCGGGGCTGGTGAAGCGCATCAAGCGCGATGCGGTGCTGCACCAGGTGTCCGGGCCCGATGGCCTGGATGGCCTTGCCGGGGTGATGGCATGAGCGTGGTGCTGGTGACCGGCGCAAGCCGCGGCATCGGCGCCGCCTGCGCGGTGGCGCTGGCGAACGCGGGCCACGACGTCGCGGTGGGCTACGTGGCCGACGAGGCCGGGGCGCAGGCCACGGCCGACCTGGTGCGCGCCTCTGGCCGGCAGGCCGCGATCGTGCAGGGCGACATCGCCGACGCCGCCGCAGCGGAGGCCGTGGTGTCGGGGGCCGAGGAGGCCCTCGGTCCGCTGTTCGGCCTGGTGCTCAACGCGGGCGTCACCCGCGACGGGCTGATGATGCGCATGAGCGACGACGACTGGCAGACGGTGATCGACACCAACCTGTCCGGTTCGTTCTACTGCGCACGCGCCGCGCTTCGCGGCATGATGAAGCGCCGCGAGGGTTCGATCGTCGCGATGTCGTCGGTGGTCGGGCTCATGGGCAATGCCGGTCAGGTGAATTACGCTGCTGCGAAGGCAGGCCTCATCGGCATGACCAAGTCGCTCGCCAAGGAGGCGGGCTCGCGAGGGGTGAGGGCCAACGCCATCGCCCCCGGGTACATCGGCACGGACATGACGGACGTGCTGTCGGATGACATCAAGGAGCAGCTGATCGGCCACACGCCCCTGGCACGACTGGGAACACCGGATGACGTCGCGGGCCTCGTGGCGTTCCTGTGCTCGGACGCCTCGTCGTTCATCACCGGGGCGGTAATCCCGGTGGACGGCGGGCTGGGGATGTAGGCGGGAGACCTCATGGCGACCACCCTCATAGACGGCAAGGGCCTCAGGCGCGTGGTGATCACGGGCATCGGCGTGGTGTCCCCGCTGGGCATCGGCACCGAGCAGGTGTGGCAGGCCGCGAAGGCCGGCACATCCACCGCGGCCCCCATCAGGCAGTTCGACCCGTCCGACTGCGCCACGCACTTCGCCTGCGAGGTGCCGGACGACTTCGACATCGAGCAGTTCCTCGAGCGCAAGACGGCCCGGCGCATGGACCGCTTCTCGCACCTGGGCGTGGCCGCGGCCATGCTGGGCTTCGAGGACTCCGGGATCAAGGGCACGGTGACCCCCGATCGCATGGGCGTGATCATCGGGTCGGGCATCGGCGGCATCCAGACCTGGCACGACCAGACGGTGCGCCTTCGCGACATGGGCCCCACCCGGGTCTCGCCGCTGTTCATCCCCACGATCATCGCCAACATGGGCGCCGCGCAGTCGTCGATGGAGCTGGGCCTGCAGGGTCCGCTGTCGTGCTCGACCACCGCCTGTGCGTCGGCCAACCACGCCATCGGCGACGCCTTCGACCACATCCGCCTGGGCCGCGCCGACGCCATGATCGCCGGCGGCACCGAGGGCGCTGTGGCGCTGGTGGGCATCGCGGGCTTCAACGCCATGAAGGCGCTCTCCACGCGCAACGACGACCCCGCGACCGCGAGCCGCCCCTTCGACGTGGGCCGTGACGGCTTCGTGATGGGCGAGGCCGGTGCGGTGATCGTGCTGGAGGACATGCAGCACGCGCTCGACCGCGGCGCCGACATCATCTGCGAGCTCGCGGGCTACGGCCTGTCGGGCGACGCCCATCACATCACCGAGCCCGATCCCACCGCGGTGGGCCCGGCGCTGGCGATGACCATGGCGCTGGCCGACGCGGGGCTCGAGACCTCCGAGGTCGACTACGTGAACGCCCATGGCACGTCCACGCCGGTGGGTGACCCCTCCGAGATCCGCGTTATCAAGCGCGCGCTGGGCGAGCAGAAGGCGGCCGCCACCATGGTGAGCAGCACCAAGTCGATGCACGGCCACACCCTTGGCGCCGCCGGCGGCCTGGAGGCCGCGCTCACCGCGCTGGCCGTGCGCGACGGCATCGTGCCGCCCACCATCAACGTGACCGACCTCGACCCCGAGTGCGCGGGCGTGGACCACGTGCTGGGCGAGGCGCGGGAGGCCGACGTGCGCGTGGCGCTGTCGAACGTGTTCGGCTTCGGCGGCCACAACGCGACGCTCGCGTTCCGCCGCATGGAGGGCTGATGGCGAAGTCCGGCCACGCGGGCGGACACTTCCCGGGCAGGCTGAGGGTGGCGTTCACGCCCGTGCGCGATGCCTGGTTCCGCCTGGCCACGCGTGTCTACGGCCCCGGCACGAAGACGCGGCCGTGGACCTGGATCGGCGACGAGCGCATCGCCATCGGCAGCGTGCCCACCCCGGAGAGCCTGCAGGTGCTCGCCCGCGAGGGCGTGACCCACGTGGTCAACTGCCGGGCCCGCCTGCAGACGCACTTCAGCCAGGACCTCTCGGCCGAGCGCCAGGTGTTCGGCGACCGCAACGTGGCCGTGGCCCCCATGTGGGACCACGGACGCCACCAGCCGCCCGAGAAGTGGGCGCGCGCAGCCGAGATCGCGGCCGGCTGGCTCGACGACGACCCGAACGCCCGCGTGCTCATCCACTGCCAGCGCGGCAGGCGCAGGTCGCTGTTCGTGGCCTATGCGGTGCTTCGCCTGCGCGGCCGATCGCCGGAGCTCGCGGCGCGCGAGTTGCTGACCCACCGCCACGAGGCGCGCCTGGTTCCCACCTACCGCAAGGCGGTTGAGGACTGGCTGGCCACGGGCGCGGCCCCAATTCATGAGTCGGACCTCGTACGATGAGGGGGCACCGATGAGCCGCGTCGGAAGAAACATCCACGTATCCGTCGACCGCCTGCGCCAGCTGGCGCACCGCGACGCGCGCCCGCGCAAGATCAAGGCCGACGCGGGCACGTGCCCGAAGTGCGACAGCCACTACTCGGCCGACGAGATGAGCCGCAACCTGCGGGTGTGCCCGGCCTGCGGCCACCACTTCGCGGTGACCGCCCGCGAGCGCCTGGAGCAGCTGGGCGAGCCCGGGGGCTACGTGGAGCTGTGGCCCGAGCTGCGCGCCGCCGATCCACTGCAGTTCACCGACCTCAAGCCCTACGCCGAGCGCATCGCCGACGCCGAGAAGTCGACCGGCATGGGCGAGGCCATCGTGTGCGCCGAGCTCGAGGTGCGCCACGTCCCCGCGGTGGCGGCCATCATGGACTTCAGCTTCATGGGCGGCAGCATGGGCGCGGTGGTGGGCGAGAAGTTCGCCCGCGCCTGTGACCACGCGGCGCAGAAGGGCCTGCCCCTCATCGTGCTGTCGTCGTCTGGTGGCGCGCGCATGCAGGAGGGCACGCTGGCCCTGATGCAGATGGCCAAGACGGTCATCGCGCTCGATGCCCTGGCCGAGGCCCGCGTTCCCGTGGTGGTGGTGCTGGCGCACCCGACCACGGGCGGCGTGTGGGCGTCATTCGCCTCGCTGGGCGATGTGACCTACGCCGAGCCCGGCGCCCTCATCGCCTTCAGCGGCCCGCGCGTGATCGAGGAGACCACCCGCGAGGTGCTGCCCTCCGACTTCGGCCGCGCCGAGCGCCAGCTGGCAAACGGCCAGGTGGATGCCGTGGTCGACCGCCGCGAGCTGGCCCAGCGCATCGGCCGCATCCTGCACATCCTGAGCCGTCCCGACGTCGATCCGACGGCGGGTACTGCACCGGCCGGCCTGCAGTGGGCACAGGGCGGCGCGCAGAAGGTGAAGTCGATGATGGACCGCATCCGTCCCGGGTCCACCGACGGCGAGGACGCAGGATGAGCGACAAGAAGCACGGCGGGCGCTTCGTGCGCAAGGTGGCCGAGAAGGTGCGCCGACCCGGATCGGACGCGCCCGACGACGACCTCTGGGAGAGCGTGCAGCTGGCGCGCCACGCAGAGCGCCCCTACACGCTCGACTACATCAACCGCATGTGCTCAGAGTTCGAGGAGATGCACGGCGACCGCCTGTACGGCGACGACGCCGCGCTGGTGGCCGGCTTCGGGCGCTTCCACGATCGCCCGGTGGCATTCATCGGCCAGCAGAAGGGCCGCGACACCAACGAGCGCACGTACCGCAACTTCGGCATGGCCGGGCCCGAGGGCTACCGCAAGGCCATGCGCGTGATGGAGATCGCCAACCGCCTGGGCATTCCGGTGGTCACGCTCATCGACACCCCGGGCGCGTTCCCGGGGGCGAGCGCCGAGGAGCGCGGCCAGGGCGGGGCGATCAGCCGCAGCATCCAGATGATGTGGCGCCTCGACGTGCCCACCATCGCGGTGGTCATCGGCGAGGGATCCTCGGGCGGCGCGCTGGGCCTGGGCGTGGCCGACCGCGTGCTGATGCTCGAGAACAGCACCTATTCGGTCATCAGCCCCGAGGGGGCATCGGCCATCCTGTGGCGCGATGCCAGCAAGGCGCGCCTGGCGGCGCAGGCCTTCAAGCCCACGGCGGCCAACTGCTACCGCTGGGGAGTGGTGGACGTGGTGGTGCCCGAGCCCGAGGGCGGCGCGCACACAGACCACGAGCAGTCGGCGGAGATCCTCGACCAGTACCTCTACCGCGCGCTCACCGACCTCGATGCCATTCCGTCTGCCGATCGCCGCCGGGCGCGCCGCGAGAGGTTCCGCAAGCTGGGCCCCCTGCGCGACCCCGAGAGCGGGATGGGGATGGCCACCGGCCGCGAGACCCCGCCGCCGGGCTGAGCATGCCGGCCGAGGAGGACCCCGGGGAGCGCCGCATGGACGCCGCGCGCCTGGTGCCCATCGACGACGCCATGGCGCTGGTGAGGTCGGCCCCCGACGGCGAGCCGTCGGACCCCTGGCCGCAGGTGAGGGACATCCTCGATGACGCCCGCACGGCGCTGCCCGACACCGAGTTCGACCAGGTGGTGCGCGCCACCCGCCGGGTGATCGCCCCGCTCATGCACGGCCGGCCGGCCGAGTGGCCGCCGCCGGGCCCGTCGGATGGCGGCGGGCTTCCCGCGGGGGCGGCTGCCGCCATGCGTGACGTGCGCGCCACGCTGTGCCTTGCCGCCCGCCACGGCGGCCCCGGCAGCACGCGGTCGCTCGCGATGCTGGGGCGGCGCATCGATACACACCTCGACGACCTGGTGGCGGGACGCGAGATCTAGTCGCGGCCGCAGGCGCTCATCGCGCCTGGCCGTCGCCCCTCAGCACCAGCAGGCCTGCCGCAGGGGTCATGACGATGCGACGGTGACGGCCCAGGGGCTCGCCATCGGCCTGCAGCGCCACCCCCTCGCTGCTCTCGAGCACAATCGAGCCCCGGGCAACGCCATGGGCCACCCGCGACGAGTCGAGGTGCCAGGCACCGGTGAAGGCGCCTGCGGCGGCGATCGCCGGCCCCGACATTCCCCGGTTCACGGAACCCAGCCAACCGAGTACGCCGTCCTGGCCGGCCTCGGGGATGAGGTCGAAGGCGTGCTTGCGGAAGTAGGCGTAGGGCCGGGTGCATGCAACGCTCACCGACGCCATGGGGAACGACGTGCCCCCGTCGATGGACACCCGCATGAGGGGCTGGCGGCGCTGGCGCGTGGCAGCCAGGAAGGTGGCGCTGGCGAACCACACCTGGCCCACCCGGCGCTTCCACTCGGGGTGGCGCTCCACCAGGTCGGCGGCCTCGGCGTCTATGCCCACCCCGGCGTTGACGATGAAGAAGCGGTCCTGGCCGCTGGCCTCCACATGGCCGATGGTCACCGACTCGGCATCCTGGCCGGCCTCGAGGGCGCGCACCAGGCGATCGATGGCCTCGCGAGGGTCCATGGGCCAGCCGATGGTGCGGGCGAACACGTTGGTGCTGCCGGTCGGGATGGGGGCAAGCGCCGCGCCCGTGCCCACCAGGGCGCCCGCGGCCTCTGCCGCCGTGCCGTCGCCGCCCAGCGTCACCACGGTGAGCGCCTCATGCTCCTGCATGGCGAACCGCGCGAGCTCGGCGGCGTGGCCCCGCTCCTGCGTGGTGAGCACCGCGCGCACCCCGAATGGCGACAGCACGTGCTCGGCGTACTCCGTGAGCCCGGGCCGCGCGGCCGTCGATCGCGGGTTCACCAGCAGCACGATCGGGTGGTCCGCCGCATGCCGCGGCTCGGTCACGCGTCTCCCGTGAGCGATATCTCGAGGCGCGCCAGGAACGCGGCGACCAGCAGGTCGATGGCCTCGGGGCGCTCGAGCTGTGGCACGTGCGCGGCGTCGGTGATGACGGCCATGGTGGCGTCGGGCAGCTCGTCGGCCAACTCCTCCGACAGCCACGTGGGAACGAGGGGGTCCTGCTCGCCGCTCACCACGAGGGCGGGGATGTCGAGCCCGGCGAGGCGCCCGCGCACGTCGTGGTCGCGTGCCGACACGTAGTCGGCGCGCAGGCTCTCGGGGCCCATGGAGATGACCGAGTTCGTGCCGCGGCGGATGAGCTCGGGCTCGTGGTGCAGCCACGACTGCTCCACCATGCGGGCGCACTCGGCCTCGAAGTCGGTGTCGATGCGCGCGATGGCGTCGTCGGGCACCGGAAGGCGCGCACCGGTGGACACCAGCACCAGCCCCGACACCAGGTCGGGTCGCGCGAGGGCCACCTCGAGCGCCACGGCGCCACCCAGGGAGTGGCCCGCCATCACGAGCGGACCGGGAACCTCGCCGACCTCGGCGATGACCCACTCGGCCATCGCACGGGTGCCCTCGAGGGGCGGGCCGTCGGGGTGACCGGGCAGCGCCACGGCGAGCGCGCCCTCGAACCGGGCGAGCTGCGGCCCCCACGATGCCGGGGTGCGGCCGGCGCCGTGGATGAACACGGGGCGAGGGGCGTCTATGGGGTCATCTCCTGCACGCTGCTCATGGTAGCGACGTCGTTGGTACCCTCACCGGCCGTGGCCCCGCTCCTGCTCGCCGTGGATTTCGACGGCACCATCACCATGCGTGACACCCTGCACGTCATCGTCGACGAATACGGGCGCGCGGGCGTGTGGGATGAGCTCGAGCCCGACCTCGTGGCCGGCCGAATCACCATCGAAGAGGCCATGTCCGAGCAGTTCCGCACGGTCACCGCGACCCCCGACGAGGTGTCCGCGCTCATCCGCCAGCGCGCAGGCGTGCGCGAGGGCTTCACCGACCTCGTGCAGTTCGCCGAGCAGCGCGGGCACCGGCTGGTGGTGATGTCGGCGGGGTTCCGGTCGGTCATCGACCTGGTCATGGCCGACCTGGGGCTCGGGCACCTCGAGGTGGTGTCGAACGAGGCCATCTTCTCGGCCGATGGCTGCACCCTGGTGTTCTCGGACGACCGCGGCGAGCTGTGTGAGCTCTGCGACCGCCGCTGCAAGCGCCACGCCATGCGGGTGCGTCACGAGGGCGAGCCCGTGGTGTACGTGGGCGACGGCATCAGCGACCGCTGCGTGTCGGGCCTTGCCGACCTGGTGTTCGCGCGCGCCGGCCTGGCCGCATGGCTCGATGAGCGCGACCGCGAGTACCTGCCGTTCGACGACTTCCACCAGGTGATCGACGGCGTGAAGGCCTTCGAGGCCGGCGAGCGGGTGGCCGCGTGAGCCGCTGGAAGCCGGTGGGCCCGGCGTCGGACTGGACGTCGATGGAGGAGCGCGTGCTCGCCGGCTGGCGCGAGGGCGACGTGTTCAACCGCAGCGTCGAGATGCGCCGTGGCGCCGACCCCTACGTGTTCTACGAGGGGCCTCCCACCGCCAACGGCCGACCCGGGTCGCACCACGTGCTGTCGCGGGTCTTCAAGGACATCTTCCCGCGCTTTCACACCATGCGCGGGCGCTACGTGGAGCGCAAGGCGGGGTGGGACTGCCACGGCCTGCCCGTGGAGCTCGAGGTCGAGAAGCAACTGGGAATCAGCGGCAAGCCCGAGATCGAGGCCTACGGCATCGCCGAGTTCAACGCGCGCTGCCGCGAGTCGGTGGGCGAGTACCTCGACGAGTGGGAGCGCCTCACCGAGCGCATCGGGTTCTGGGTGGACACCTCGCAGGCGTACCGCACCATGGACACCGACTACGTCGAGAGCGTGTGGTGGAGCCTGGCCACGCTGCACCAGAAGGGCCTGGTGTACGAGTCGGACAAGGTGGTGCCCTACTGCCCGCGCTGCGGCACGGCGCTGAGCAGCCACGAGGTGGCCCAGGGCTACAAGGACGTCACCGACCCGTCGATCTACGTGAAGTTCCCGCTGCACAGCGGGCAGTCCGCGGGGGAGGGGCTGTCCCTCCTCGTGTGGACCACCACGCCGTGGACTCTCCCCGCCAACCAGGCGGCGGCAATCAATCCGGGTACTGACTACGCCGTGGTGGTGGATGGCGACGAGCGCCTGGTGATGGCCGAGGCCCTGGTGCCGGCCGTCATGGGCGAGGGCGCGGTGGTTGAGCGCGTGATGCCGGCCTCCGAACTGGCGGGCGCGCAGTACGACCCGCCATTCGGGCTGATCCCGGGCAAGCACATGGTGGTGATGAGCGACTTCGTCACCACCGAGGACGGCACGGGCATCGTGCACATCGCGCCGGCCTTCGGCGAGGACGACATGCGCGCGGCGCGCGAGCACGGCCTTGACGCCCCGAACCCGGTGGACCGCCAGGGCCTGTTCACCAAGGCGGTGCCCCAGGCCGAGGGCACGTTCGTGAAGGACGCCGATCGCGTTCTCATCACCGACCTCGAGGCGCGCGACCGGGTGTTCCGCGAGAAGCCCTACGAGCACTCCTACCCGCACTGCTGGCGCTGCAGCACCCCGCTGCTCTACTACGCCAAGCCGTCGTGGTACATCCGCACCACCGATGTGCGCGACCGCATGCTGGCGCTGAACGAGCAGGTGGGCTGGCACCCCGACCACGTGAAGCACGGCCGCTTCGGCCGCTGGCTCGAGGGCAACGTGGACTGGGCCATCAGCCGCGAGCGCTACTGGGGCACCCCGCTGCCCTTCTGGCGCTGTGACGACTGCGCCGAGGTCACGGCCATCGGCTCGTTCGCCGAACTGCGCGAGAAGGCTGTGGATGAGGTGACAGGCACGCTCGATCCGCACCGGCCCTATGTGGACGAAATCGCCATTCGCTGCGGGTGCGGGGGGGTGGCGCACCGTGTGCCGGAAGTCGCAGATGTGTGGTTCGACTCAGGCGCCATGCCGTTCGCGCAGCACCACCACCCCTTCGAGGGGCCCGACGACCTCTCGGGTCGGTTCCCCGCAGACTTCGTGTGCGAGGCCCTCGACCAGACCCGCGGCTGGTTCTACTCGCTGCTGGCCGAGGGCGCGCTGCTGTTCGACGAGGCCCCCTACCGCAACGTGGTGTGCCTGGGGCTCATCCTCGACGGCGAGGGCCAGAAGATGAGCAAGTCGAAGGGCAATGTGGTGGAGCCCTGGACGGTCATCGACCACGCGGGTGCCGACGCCTTCCGCTGGTACCTGTTCACCGCACAGAGCCCGTGGGAGTCGTTCCGCTTCAGCCTCGACGTGGTCGACGAGACCCGCCGTCGGTTCCTCTTCACCCTGTGGAACACCTATGCATTCCTGGTCACCTACGCGGCCCTGCCCGACGGCTGGTCGCCGGGCGACTCCGCGCCGCCGGTGGCGGAGAGGTCGGCCATGGACCGCTGGGCGCTGTCGCGGCTGGACAGCACGGTCGAGCACGTCACCGCGCGACTGGCCGATTACGACCCCACCAGCGCCGGCCGCGCGCTCGAGGACCTCGTCGACGACCTGTCCAACTGGTACGTGCGCACCTCGCGCCGCCGTTTCTGGCGAAGCGACGATGCCGCCGACACCGCCGCGGCCTTCGCCACCCTGCACGAGTGCCTCACCACCATCTCGCTGCTGCTGGCGCCGTTCTGCCCGTTCGTGGCCGACGAGATGTGGGGCAACCTGGTGGCGGCCCACGACGACTCGGCCGCGCCCAGCGTGCACCTGGCCGACTGGCCCGCCCCGGGCGGCCGACGCGACGAGCAGCTCGAGCAGGCCATGGCCGCGGCGATGGAGGCCACCACCCTGGGCCGGTCGGCGCGCAAGGAGGCCAAGCTGAAGGTGCGCCAGCCGCTGCAGGAGGCCGTCATCGCCTGCCCGCCGGCCACCGCTCGCGTGCTGGAGGCACTCAGCGGCATCGTGGCCGAGGAGCTCAACGTGCGCGACGTGCGCTTCGTCACCGATGCCGGTGGGCTGGTGCAGGTGAGCCTCAAGCCGAACTACCGCACGCTGGGCCCGCGCATGGGCAAGGAGATGCCGGCGATGGCCGAGGCCGTCGCGGCGCTCGACCCCACGGCCACGGTGCAGGCCCTCGACGCCGGGCAGTCGGTCACGGTGTCCGTGGCCGGACGCGACGAGGTGCTG
>CAMCDF010000005.1 GCA_945873475.1 Bifidobacterium breve
GCACTGTCGAGGTAGCAGTCGCGCAGGCCGATTCCAGATCCCGTGCTGAGCGATGAGCCCTGCACCTGCGCGACGTTGGCAGCCGTGAGGGCCGCGTACGACGACCCGCCGCCGCCGCCGTTGTGGGCGCCGCCGCCACCACCGCCGTAATAGCCGCCGCCACCGCCGCCGCCTTGGTAACCGGACGTCGATGCGCCACCGATGCCAGAGGTGCCGGCGTTACCGACGAGGGAGGTCCAGAGACCGCCAAGGCCACCGGCTGCCTGCGAACCACCCCGACCACCGATATAGGTGACGCCGTCAAAGTTGGCACTGCCGCCGTTGCCACCCACCAGGCCACCGCCTGCGCCGCCGGAGTTCGGGGCGCCGCCGCTGCCACCGGCTCCACCGCCGCCGCCTGCCACCAGCACCCGGTTGGTCAGGGCCGTGCCACCGCGGCGGATATCCGTGGCACCGCCGCCGCCCGACCCGGGGGTCACTCCACCGGCCGCGCCACCGTTCCAGCCACCGGTGCCGGTGGTGGTGGTGCAGCCCACGTTCACCTGCAGGCTCTCGCCGGCGGTCACGGGCATCACGGCCTGCGTGCGTCCGCCCCTGCCGCCAGCAGAAAGGCGGGCTGCAGACGAGTTCTCGCCGCCCCGGGCCCCGAGAGCATCAACGGTGATCCACGACACGCCCGAAGGCACCACGTAGGTCTGGGTGGCGCCGGTACATGTGAGGCGTGTGTCGGCCGTGAAGGTGGGCGTGGCGCTCACCGTGGCGGTGCGTGTGCCCTCATTCCCAGAGGCGTCCACCGGGGCCACGGCATAGAAGTAGGGCGTGCCGACGGTGCGGCCGGTGTGGTCGAACAGCGAACTCGAACGGCCCGGAACGGTGGCCGAGTTACTGAGACTCGCCGCTGAGGTACCCCAGTAGACCTTGTACCCCGTCACGTTGTCGCCGCTGCTGGGGGTCCACGAGATGAGGTTGTCGCCCTGACGACCCACCACCTGCGGGGCCTGCGGGGCAAGCACCACGTTGCCGGCCGTGGCGTCGGTGGCGAACAGCGGGCCGGTGTTGCCACCCAGGTCGGTCACGGCATTCAGCGTCAGGCGAGGGATGAGCGTGCCGTCGATGGGCATACCGCTCGCGGCAACCGTGACCGTGTAAGGGCCCGCGCCGGAGCCCGTCACGCCGGTCACGGTCCATCCGCTGGAGGTGCCGCCAAGCGAGATGTCGGATGCGGTCAGGCCGGTGACGGGCTCACCGAAGGTGAGGGAATACGTGGCCGGGGTGGTGCCGATCGTTGACGACGCCGGGGTGAACGACGCCACCGACGGTGGGCCGCGGTCAACCGTGACGGTCGCGGCGGTCTTGGCCACCGCCGGACCCGACGCCCCACCTGCATCGGTGACGGTGCCGGTCGGCAGCGAGAGAATGACCGTGCCGGTGGTACCCCCACCAACCGTCACCGTGTACGGACCGGCCCCGGAGCCGGTCACCGACTGCACGCTCCAGCCCGTGGCCGTACCCCCAACCGTGAAGTCGCTGGCATCCAGACCGGTCACGGCCCGCGTGAAGCGCACGCTGTAGGTGAACGACGTGGCCGACTGCGAGGTGGACGACGGCGCGATGGTTGGGGCCAGGAACTGGGCGGGCACAAGCGCGAGGGCCAACGGGTTGGTCCCCCCGGATGTCGCAGACGTCGGGCTGAGCGCGGTGAGTGCGCCCCCTGCCCCGATCGCGTACTGCGACACGAGCGCACTGGTGTTGGCGCCACCCGCGTAGAGGTTCTTGCCGTCCGACGACACAGCGAGGCCGGCAGCCCAGGCGGCCGAGGGCAGCGCGGCGGGTGTCTTCGCCGCAAGCTGACCATTCGCCCCGATGGTGAACTGGTAGACGCCTGAGGTGCTCGATGCGGCGTTCCACGAACCCACATAGAGGCTGCCGCTATCGGGGCTCACGGCGATACCCACCGCACTCGTCACCGACACGCTGCTCGGCGAAAGAACTGCGAGCGCGCCATCGGCACCCACCGAATACTGGGTGACCTTCCCGGTGTTGTAGGACGTCACATACGCGTACCGGCCATCAGGGGTGAGCGCCAATTCGACGGGATCGAGGTTGGGCACAGAGACGGTGGCTGCGGTGAGCGGGGTCAGCTTGCCGTCGGCCCCGATGGAGTACTGCGAGATGGTGGCCGGCGTCGCCCCGGCGTTGCGGTTCACCACATACGCACGGGTGCCGGTCGCATTGATCGCCATGAACGCGGCAGCCGTACCGGCCGCCACAGTGGCCGGTGAGAGCGCCGTGAGCTTGCCGTCGGCGCCGATCGAATACTGCGACACGGTGGCCCCACCGCTATTCGTCGCGTACGCGTAACGGCCATTCGGGGTGACCCACACCCCGGTGGGGCTCGCTCCCGACGACACCGTGGCAGGAGACAACGCGGTGAGCGCACCCGTCTCGGACACCGCGAACTGGCTCACCGTGCCGGTGGCGGCCGCGTTGGGTACGTAGAGGAAGCGGCCATCCGGCGTGGCGGCCAGGCGACGCGGGACCGTGAAGCCACTGGTGGTCGTCCCCGGCGTGAGGGCACCACTCGGGCCCACACTCATGGTGGTCACCGAGTTGCCCGCGCTGTTACTGGCGAACAGCAAGTCGGGCATCGCCACGTAGGCGGCAGCCGAACTCGCGGTGCCGGTTCCGGCGGTGTTGGTACCGGTCACGGTGAGTCGCAGGTACTTCCACCGGTCGGTCTGCGCGGGCGTGTAGGTGAGTGTTGCGTTGCCGGTGCCCGTGGCGCTTGTCCAGCCGCTGAGGCCGTCATCCGACACCTGCCACTGGTAGGTGGTCACGGTGCCCTCGCCCACCCACGTGCCCGCGGTGCCGGTCTGCGCGATGCCCACGCGCGGGGCATCCGTGGACGTCGGACCAGCCGCAGGGGTCACGACGGGTACCGACGCCGCCGACCGCGTTGCGATGGGGCCGGTATTGCCCGCCAGGTCGGTCACCGATCCAGCGGCCAGCGTGAGGATCTGGGTGCCCGCACCACTGCCCGATGCGGTCACCGTGTACGGCCCCGCTCCCGACCCGGTGACGCCCGTGACCGACCACGACCCGGCGGCTGCGCCCAGTGCGAAGTCCGATGCCTCGACACCGGTGACGGGACGGTTGAACGACACCTTCCAGGTGAGCGAGGTGGCGCTGGCTGTGGCCGGCACCGCGCGGATGTCCGTGGCTGCAGGGCCCAGCGGACGCACGGCCAGGTAGTACGGCGTGGTGCCCGCGGCGACGGTCGCCGGGGTCATGGCCGCAAGTGCGCCGCTGCCGCCCACTGAGTACTGGTACATCGAGCCGGACGCGGCATAGAGCGCGCTGCCCGAAGCACGCGACACCAGGTCGATCGATGTGCCCGACAGCGCGACAGTGGCGGGTGACATCGCCGTGAGCGCGCCCCCGGCTCCCACCGAGTACTGCGCCAGCAGGTTGCTGCCCTGCTGCGCCACGTACGCGTAGCGGCTGTCTGGCGACGTGGTCACCAGCGTGGCGTTGGTGAGCGTGAGGTCGGCACCGGCCGATGTGAGCGACCCGTTCGCGTTGATGCGGTACTGGTACACCTTGCCCGCCGTAAAGGCGGTGGCATAGAGGTACTGCCCGTCAGGTGTGATGGCCAACCCGCGGGGCCCGGTGCCGAGCGTGGCAGCGGTGGCGGCGAGCGACGTGAGCACACCGGTGTCCTGGTTCACCGTGTACGACGAGAGGCTGGCACCCGTCCAGTTGCTCACGTACACGTACTTGCCATCAGGGGTCACCCGCACGAGCCCCGGGCCGGTGCCGGTGGCCACCGAGCCGATCTGCGTGAGCTGGCCGGTGGCCCCTACTGAGTACTGCACCAGGGTGTTGCCCGAGTAGCTGCTCACGTAGACGAATCGGCCATCGGGCGTCGGGGCGATGGAATACGGATTGGTCTGCGCGATGGTCGGCGTCGCGAGCGGGGTGAGCGCACCGGCGTCGTCCGTTGAGTACTGGGAAATGGTGTTGCCACTGGCGTTGGCCACGTACAGGTAACGACCGCTGGACGTTGTCGCGATGCCGTTGGGCCGGCTGCCTGCCGCAGTGTTGATGGCGGCCGACAGGGTGCCATTGCGCCACACGGTGAACCGCGAAACGTTCGCGCTGTCGTTGTTGGTGGCGTAGAGCACCTCGGCCGGCTGCACCACACGGGCCGCGGAGTTCATGGTGGCCGTGGTGCCGTCGAGCGCCGTGGCGGTGACGACCGCGCGCACGTACTGCCACGCGTCACCGGTGACGGGCGTGTACGTGGCCGTGGCGTTACCCGTGCCGGTGGCATTGGCCCAAGGACCCGATGCCGAGCCCGACACCTGCCACTGGTACGCCAGCGTGTTGCCCTCGCCCACCCAGTCGCCGGTTGTGGCAGTGGTTCCCCACCCCACCCGAACCACCGACGAGACCGTGGGCTGGGGGGTGCCGCTCATCACGCCACCGATTCCGAGGCGTGGCGCACTGGGGCCGGTGTTGCCCAGGTTGTCGGTGACAGCGCCGGCAGCCATGCGCAGGTTCACCTGGCCGGCGCCACTCCCGGTCACCGTCACCGTGTATGGGCCAGCGCCGGATCCCGTGACCGACTGCACGCTCCAGCCGCTCGCTCCACCCTCGATGCTGAAGTCAGCGGCGTCCAGACCGCTCACCCACTGGTTGAACGACACCGTGAAGGTCATCGTGCCCGCAGTGCCAGTGGCGAGGCCGGTGCGCATGGCCGTCACGGTGGGGCGCGGCAGCACGCGGGTGACCGTCCATGGGTTGGCGCCCACCGTGACCGTCGCCGGCGTCATGGCCGTCAGCAGTCCGGTCACCGCATTGCGCGTGTACTGCGACACGAGCGAGGTGGCGTAATTGGGCACGTAGATGTTTGCGCCGTCGGGGGCGACATACGGGCGTACGGGCGTGGTGCTTGTGGCCACCGACGCAGGGGCAAGCGCGGTGAGCGCACCGGTGCCACCCACGGACCACTGCCCAAGCACATTCCCCGACCACGATGCGCCGTACAGGTTGCGGCCGTCGGGCGACACGGCGCCCCCGGCCGCGGTGGAGAAGGCCACGTTGGCCGGCGTCATCGCCGTGAGCAGTCCGCCGGCCCCGACGGTGAACTGATCGACCTTGCCGCTCGAGTTGCCGAACACGTAGGCGTACTGACCGCTCGGGCTGATGATGATCATCGCGGGGTCAGTGGACGTCGCCACCTTCGGCGTCGAGAGCGCGCTCAGCTGACCCGACGCCTGATCAATGGCGAACTGGAACACCTCGCCGGTACCACGGCTGGCCGCGTACAGCACCGTGCCGGCGGGGTTCACCACCAGGCTCTCGGTGGTGGTGCCGGCGGCGATTGTGGCGGTGGGGAGCTCGCTCAGGCGACCGTCAGACAGCACCCGGTACTGCCCCACGGTGCCGGTGCCCCGGTTGGCCACGTAGGCAAACCGCTGATCGGGCGTGACGGCTACCCACTGCGGCGTGGTGCCGGCACCGGTGGCCACACTTGCCGGTGACAGCGGGGTGAGCGCGCCGGTAGGGCCCACCGCGAACTGGCTGATGGAGTTGCCGCCGGAGTTGGCCACGTAGACAAAGCCGTTGTCGGGCGTCACGGCCATGCCACGCGGGTTGGTGCCGGTGGCGCCACCCGTCACCGTGCCGCCCAGCGCACCACCGCTGCCGATGACCGTCTGCAGAACGAGGTCGGGGCCCTCGGCGGTGGTCAGCAGCGAGGCCCCGGGCATAACCCGCGCGGTGGCCGCCGAGTACGCGACCGTCGCACCGCCGCTGTTGGTCGCCGTCACACGCAGGCGCAGATACCGGGCCATGTCTGCCTGGGCTATCGCGTACGAGGCCGTGGCGTTTCCGGCGCCCGTGGCGTCACTCCACCCCGTCGCGCCGTCATCCGACACCTGCCACTGATATGCGTAGGTGATGGTGGCGGGCCCGGTCCACGTGCCGCTCGTGCCCGTCAGTGCGCCGAACGTCGTGGCGGTCCCCGTCACCACCGGCACGGCCGTGTTGGCCGGCTTCGTGGTCACGGTCACCACCGGCGAGGTGGCGGACGTCAGGGGCCCCTGCGTATTGGCGCGGTCGATCACCGCACCCGACCGCAGAATCAGTGTGAGCGTGCCATCGGGGACCGGCGATGCGCGCGTGGCAGTCACCGTGTACGGCCCGGTGCCCGACCCGGTCACGCTGGCCACCACCCAGCCTGGTGAGGTGCCGCCAAACGAGAAGTCACTGGTGGTGAGCCCGCTCACCAGTTGATCGAACGTGAGCGAGAAGGTGAGCGGGCTGGTGGCCGTACTCGCCGTGGAGCCCGTGAACGACGCCACCGACGGCGTGCCCAGATCAAGCCCCCGGTAGAGAGTGACCGTCGACGCGTTGTACTGCGTGGCGGGCCCTGGATTTCCGGCGGCGTCGGAGACCGACCCGGCACGAAGGCCCACATTGATGGTGCCGTTGGGCGGAATACCAGTCGCATTGGCCACGGTCACGGTGTAGGGGCCTGAACCCGACCCCGCAACCGACTGCACGGCCCAGCCACCCGACGTGCCGCTGACGATGAAGTTGGACGCCGCAAGCGATGCGGCGGGCGCCTCGCTCAGGTTGAGCGTGTACGTGATCGGGCTCGTGAAGGTGGAGAGCGCCGACGCCGTGAGCGACGTCACCGTGGGCGCGACGGAGTCGTACGTGGTTGCCGCAGTGCCGGCGATGGGCGCTGCGGGGAATGACGAGCCACCTACGGTGACGGCTTCGGTGTTGAGCGACAGCGTCACGTCGCCCTGGGTAGGCGCCACGCCACTCAGGGTGACGGTGTACGGCCCAGCGCCCGACCCGGTGACCGAGGCCACCGACCAACCCGTGCTGCTGCCCCCCACCGTGAAGTCACTGGCGTCGAGGCCGGTTGGCGCGCCCGTGGCGAAGTCGAGCCGGAACTGCATGGTGGTGGTCTTCGAGTGCGACGCGACCGGCGTGATGACGGCCTCAGGGCGACCCCACACCAGAACCCAGCCGTTGGCGTTACCACCGGCCTGCGCGGCAGATCCGCCGTAGGCATTGCCGGCCGATCGCGTGGTGATGGCATTGATGGTGGTGCTGGGCTGGGCCCAGTTGCTCGACACCGTCTGGCCCACGCCGTTGCCGTCGCTCAAGCCGAGGCCGATGGAGTTGCTCGCACCGTTGAACGTGGTGTCGAGCGCATTGGCCGTGCCCTGCGTGGCCGAGTCGGTGACGCCCATGAGGATGAAGTCGCCGGTGTCGGCAGTGAACAGGCCCGCGGCTGAACCGTTGCTCTGCGCCAAGTACCTGTAGGTGGGTGTCACGGCGCCCGCGGCGTTGAACAGCGACGCCCCGGTGATGGTGATGCCCGAGGGCAGCGCCATGTTCGCGCCGATCGTCGCCGCGCCCAGTTGCGTCCACGTGTGCGACCCGGTGGAGATGACTCCCTGGATGTTGCGGCTGGCGCCGGCGGTGTCGTAGCCCTCGAGCAGGTAGGCGTTGTGCTTGATGCCGAACACCGACTGGTTGGCGTACTGGTTGCCGTTGGTGGTGACCGTCGAGAAGATGCCCGCCGTGGAAGTGAGCCCCGAGTTCTGGTCGGTGGTGAACAGCGATCGCAGCCCGCTCACCGTGAGTGCCTGCGTGGTGGGCTGGCGGAAGCCGGCGATCAGCTGCCAGGTGCTGCCGTTGAACTGCTTGGTGATGGTGGCGGCGTCAGCGGGGGACGGTGCCGCCCACGCCGCGCCGAGGCACGCGAGGGCGGCCGCCGCGACGGCGGTTCGCCGCGCCGCGATGCGGCGCGCCGTGCGTGTGAAAGGGGACGTCCGGGACACTGAGGATGCACACGATGTGCCGCACAAGTATCCCGCGACCCGGACCCACTGAACGACCTACAGGCGAGGATCAGGGGAAATGTGGGGGTTATCCATACCCTCGATGTTCCCGGGGACCCGGGAACGCCTCAGCGAAGGGGGGAAAGCACCCCGGATCCGGCCCCCGGGCCCGTGGCGATGGGCCGCCTGCGGGCGAGCAGCATCAGGCCGCCGGCGCCCGCCAGGCACAGCAGCGCGATGAGCGGCGCCAGCACCGTGAGCTGCCGCACGGTGGGCACCTGGGTGAGCGCGCCGCCGATGTCCTCGAAGATGCGCACGAGGTCCTCGGTGGACGTGGTCTGCGCGAACACGCCACCGGTCTGGGTGGCCATGGATGCCAGCGTCACCGGCGGCGCCGGGCGATCCGGCCGGCCGGGGTCGTTGCCCAGCATCACGGTGTACAGCGGCACGCGCTTGTCGCGGGCGCGCTGGGTGGCCTCCTCCGGGGTTATTCCCACGTTGCCCGCGCCGTCGGTGAGGATGAGCATGCGCCCGGCAGACTGCTGCGGGGTCGCCGGCAGGGGGTCGAGCACCCCGGCGCCCGCCAGCGAACCCAGGCCGGCCACAACGGCAGAGCCCAGCGCCGTGCCCTCGCGGATCTCCATGGTGTCGAGCGCTGCTCGCACCGCGGGGCGGTCGAGGGTGGGCGCCACGCGCACCACCGCGCGGTCGTTGAACGTGACCAGGCCGATGAGCGACTCATCCGGTGCGGCATCGAGGAACCTGTTGGCGGCCTCCTTCGCGGCATCCAGGCGGTTGGGCTGCAGGTCGGTCTTCTTCATGCTCTCGGATGTGTCGATGGCCAGCATCACCGCCCCCTGGCGCTTCTCCTCGGTGGTGTCCATCGCGGGGCGCGCCAGGGCGATGGGGCCCATGGCGGCCGCCAGGATGGCCAGCCCGAGCGCGATGCGGCGGTACAGCCGCGCCGTGGAGTCGGGCCCCACGGCCATCACCCGCGAGTCGGCGAAGGCGCGTGCCGCCTGACCGCGCTGGCGCTCCCACACCACCGCGCAGCCGATGAGCACCGGCACCACCAGCAGGGCCCACAGCCACATGGGAGACAGGAACATCACAGCTTCGGCCCCACCCGCCAGGCGGCAACGCCTGCCAGCACCAGAAGCAGTGCGGCAAGGCCGGCGGGCCATGACGTGACCTCACCCATCACCTGCCGGGTGCCGATGAACGTTCCGAGGTCCTCATAGACCGTGCGCACCGACTCGGCGTCCCTGCTCTCGAAGGCCTCGCCACCGGTGATCTCCGCGACCGCCGCCAGCGATGCGGGGTCGGGCGGCACGGCACGGCCGTCGGGCAGCACGCCCTCGGCGGTGCCCAGCGCCACGGTGTACACCGGCACGCCGGCATCCTTCGCCTGCTGGGCGGCGTCCTCGGGCATGGTGCCCACGGTGTTGGCGCCGTCCGACAGCAGCAGGATTCGCCCGCTCCTCAGCTTCTGCGCACCCGGCTGCGTGGAGCGGATGGCCTCGACCGACGAGATGATGGCCTCGCCCGATGCCGTGGCGCCATCGGCCACCAGCGAATCGACCGCGCGCGTGAAGGCCTGGCGATCGGTGGATGGCGGCAGCAGCACATCGGCCTGCCCGTTGAAGGCCACGAGGCCCACCTGGAACTGCCTGGGCACCTTCTGGGCGAAGGTCTTCGCGGCATCCTGGGCCGCCCTGAGGCGGTAGGGCGACACGTCATCGGCGGCCATCGAGCCCGATACGTCGATTGCCAGCATGATGGTGCCCTCCTCGCGCGGCACCGAGGTGACGGCCTCGGGGCGCGCGAGCGCCACCGTGAACCCGGTGAGCGCCAGCACCAGCAGGGTGCCCGGCAGCCAGCGGGTCCAGCGGCGGCGCGGGGCGGCGATGGCCACCAGGTCGATGTCGGCGAACGGAATCGCGGCGGCGCGGGTACCGCGCCGCTCGCGCCAGATCCACCAGGCCACGCCGGCGAACAGCGGTACCAGCAGCAGCAGTGCCCACGGGGTGGCGAAGCTCACGAGGCCAGCCTCGACGGGCGTGCGCTGCCCAGCGCCCGCGCCATGTCAAGCAGCCAATCGCGGCCGGGCTCCATCACCACGTAGCGGGCGCCGGTGCGGGCGATCATCGCGCGGCGGCGGCGCTCGGCATCGTCGACGGCCGCCGCGAAGCGCTGCTGGAACGCGGGGTCTGATGTGTCGACCAGCAGGGTGCGGCCGGTCTCGACGTCGCGCAGCGGAATGACACCCACGGGCGGGATCTCCCGCTCACGGCGGTCGCGGATCTCCACCACGATGACGTCGTGGCTGCGGCCCAGACCGCCGATGGCGCGCTCCAGGCCCTCGGCCCACGGCATGTCGCTGATGATGACCACCATGCCCCGGTGGCGGGCCACACGGCCGATCAGGCTGACGGCGCGAGCGAGGTCGGTGCGGCCCTCGCCCGCCGGCGTCACCGACTCCACGGCGGCAACGGCGTCGATGAGCCCACGACGATCACCGCGGGGAGGGTGGATGAGGTCGAGGTCGCCGGCGGTGGTCACGGCCAGGCCCAGCCGGTCGCCGCGGCGACGCAGCACCACGCCGAGCGCGGCCACCACCTCGCGCGCCTGGGCGATCTTGGTTCCGCCGTGGGTGCCGAAGGTCATCGACGGCGACATGTCCACCAGCGCCCAGGCGGTGAGCACGGGCTCGAGCTCGGGCACGCGAACCATCGGCTCACCCGTGCGTGCCGTGAGGGGCCAGTCGATCCACCGCACGTCGTCGCCCGGCTGGTAGGCACGGGTGAGCGCCGCATCGCCGCCGGGCCCGGGCCGGCGGCCACTGCGCTCACCCTGCAGCAGGCCGTCGAGGCGCCGCCCCACCTTCACCTCGACCCGGCGCAGCAGCGCGGCGGCGCTGCGGCCGATGGTCGACGGCGCGGGTGCGTCAGGCGACGCTGCGACCGCCACCGATCTCCACCTTGGGCTGCGGAATCGCGGCGACGATGCGGTCGAGCACCTGGTCGGGCTCAACCTCGGCGGCCAGGGCCTCGTAGCTCAGCACCACGCGGTGACGCAGGGCGTCGTGGAACAGCGACGCGACATCCTCGGGCAGCACGTACGAGCGACCGCGCATAACCGCGAGGGCGCGGGCGCCCCGGATCAGCGACAGCGAGGCACGGGGAGACCCGCCCAGCTCGAGGTAGGGCGCAAGGTCGGGCAGGCCGGCCTCAGCGGGGTCGCGCGTGGCCGTCACCAGCTGCACGGCGTACGAGCGCACCCGGTGATCGACGAACACCTCATCGGCCCGCTGCTGCAGCTCGATGATCTGCGCGGGGTCGAGCAGGCGGCGGGGCTCGGGCGGGTCGGACGCCATGCGGCGCACGATCTCCTCCTCGTCAGCCGCCGTCGGGTAGCCCACCACCAGCTTGAAGATGAAGCGGTCGAGCTGGGCCTCGGGAAGCGCGTACACGCCCTCGCTCTCGATGGGGTTCTGGGTGGCCAGCACGAAGAACGGCTTGTCCACGGGGTGGGTCTCGCCGGCGATCGACGCGTGGCCCTCGGCCATCACCTCGAGCAGCGCCGACTGCACCTTCGCCGGCGCGCGGTTGATCTCGTCGGCCAGCACGAAGTTGGCGAACACCGGGCCGAGGCGCGTGGTGAAGTCGCCCTGGCGGTCGAGCACCTGGCCACCCACGACGTCGCTGGGCACCAGGTCGGGCGTGAACTGGATGCGGCTGAACTTGCCGCCGGACACCCGGGCGACGGTCTCGAGCGTGAGGGTCTTCGCCAGACCGGGCACGCCCTCCAGCAGCACGTGGCCGCGGGCCAGCAGCGCCACGAGGATGCGATCGAGCAGCTGGTCCTGCCCCACCACCACGCGGCGCAGCTCGTAGAGCACCGCCTCGAGGCGGTCACGGGGCGTCGCGGACGGCGATGGCACCGCCACCGCTTCGTCGCGCTCGGTGTACTCGCTCACCACGTCTCCTTCGTCGGTCACTTCACGCTCTCCAGGATGCGGCGCACGTTCTCGGTGGTCGCCGCGAAGCCGATGCCCACGTTTCCGGGCACCGGGGAGTTGATTGATGTCGGCACGCCCACCAGGCGGCCGCGCAGGTCGAACAGCCCGCCGCCGGAGTTGCCCGGGTTGATGGGCGTATCGGTCTGGATCATCGGCATGCCCGAGTCACCCGTACGGTTCACGGCGCTCACCACGCCCACCGTCACCGTGCCCTGCAGGCCGAACGGACTGCCGATGGCGAACACCTGGTCACCGGGGCGAAGCGCGGCATCGGGCTCGGGGGCGATCTCCACGCCCTGGGCGACCGTGCCCTGGGGCTTCAGCACCGCGAGGTCCTGCCTGGCGTCGGATGCCACGACGGTTGCCGGAACCTTGCGCTTGTCGGCGGTGATCACCGTGACCTTGTCGCCTTGGGCGCCGGCCACGTGCTCGTTGGTGATGATGAGCCCGCGCGGAGAGATGACCACGCCGCTGCCCAGGCCCGTCGGCGTCTGCACCTGAACCACCGACCCATCGACGGCCGCGATGGCGTCCTGCAGCGGGCGTGCGGCCCCGACCTCGGCCGATGCCGTGACGGGCGCCGCCTGCCCTGCCGGCTGCGGCGAATCGTCGAGCAGGTAGGTGGTGGCGCCTCCGGCCAGCGCACCCGCAAGCACCGCGATGGCAATGGTGGCAAGGCGCCCCGACCGCCCCGACCTCTCCGGGCGGGGGCTGCTGCCCCTGGGGGGCTGGCCCCCCTGGCCGCCCCGCCCCCGGTCGCCCTGCGGGCTTCCACCCGGGTGACTGTCACCGGCAGGGGGCTGAGCCCCGGGCTCGGGCAGCGGCGGCAGGCCCGGCTGCGCGGCTGCGCGGCGTGGTGCCAGCGGCGGAAGGCCGTCCTGGCGATCCGGGCGTGGCCCAAGAGGGGGAAGCGGGTCGGTCATGTCTGCATCTTGCACGCGCCGCACCTTAAGCGGGCTGTGTGAAGGGCGCGGTAAGTGAGGTTAAGAGGTCTTGAAGAATGCCGGGTCAGGTTCCCGGGGCACCGTCCGCGCGATCACGGCTGCGCTCGGCCTGATCTATGCGGTCGGCCAGGTCGTCGGCAAGCATTGCGCGGGTACTGGCGCGCTCGGCCTGAATCCGCAGCCGTGCGAGTTCGGTGCGGCCGTCGTCGTCGAGCCCCTCACGGCGATCGAGCGCCTCGAGGCGTTCGATGTCCGCGGCGATCTGCCGCACCCTGGCCCAGCGGCGGTCGGCCACCGCATCGGCTCCGCGGGGCTCGGCGTCGCTCATTCCGCGGGGGGTGCCGCCGATGACTCCGGCGGTGAGCCGCCATCGCCCGCGGCCCCGGCGCCGGCCGGGCGGCGGCGACGCCGACGACGCCGCTTGCGCGGGGTGGCCCCATCCGCACTTGCCGTGGCGCCAGCCGATGGGGCCGCTGCCTCCTGGCCGCCGTTCGCCTCGGGGCCCTCAGCCGACGGCGTTGCCTCGGGTGCTGCGTTCGCCACCTCAGAGGTGGACATCTTGCGACGACGCCTGCGCCTGCGCTTGTTCGCCCCGCCGTCCTCCGACGCCGCGGCGCCGATGCCGATGTCCTCGGCCAGCGGCAGGCGCGGGGCCTTGGGGCGCAGTTGGTTCCACGCACGGGCGCTCTGCAAGGCGCGGGCGTTGCGGGTTCCCACGGCGGCCCGCAGGGCGCGGCGGCCCTCGGGGGCCGTCCAGTCGATGGCGTCCAGCGCGCCGCGCAGCGCGCCCCAGCCGCCGCATGTGCCGGCCGCACGGCTGGCCACTCGGATGTCCTCGCTCTTCAGCGGCACGTCCCCGGGGCCCAGCGCCAGCACCACGCGGCCCGCCTGGCCCACCTTGAGCGGCGAGCCGTCCTCGGGCGGGGCCACCGCATCGGGAGCGGGGGCGCCCACGGCGCGCAGCCAGAGGCCGATGAGACCCACCTCGCCACCGTTCTCGATGAGGTGCTGGGACTCCCACTTGGCGATGCGGTGGATCTCCTGGTTGCGCCCCGGGCGGCTGGCGTCGGCAAGCCCCCGTGAGACCTCCCAGGCCCATGCGGGCGCCCACGACGACGCGCTGTCCAGCGCCGACCAGCGGCGGCGGCGCTCTGCCGAGCGGCCCTGCTGCTCGAGCGACGCCACGTTCTCCCACTTGCCCGACTGATCGGCGTGGAACCACAGGGCGCGGATGCGCTCGCGTGCGGTCATGCGCAGGCGGTCGAGCACCGCGCGCGGCGCGTCGGCCGGCAGCGACTGGCGCAGGTCGGGCTGCACCAGCAGGGCAAGAGCCCAGGCGCGCCACAGCGGCTGCTCGTCGCCGTTCTCGGCCTTGCGGGCCACCACGCCCGACAGCGCCCACCAGGCATTCGCACCCAGCGGGTTGACGCCTGCGGCCAGCTGGTCGGCGACCTCCTGCCAGTCGGTGTCGCGGCCGGCGGCCTCGACCCACTCCTCCATGACGCTGAAGGGGATCTCCGCGGGGTCGGCGTCGCGCCACCCGCCGTCCTGGAACCCGGCCACAAGAGTTGACGGCGCGGCGCCCGGGTTGACAAGGCTGGCCTTGCCGCCGTCCTGCTGCGCGAGTATCTCGGCGGCGCGGGCCAGCTTGCCGCGCTCGCCGCCCTCGGGAGGCCCGGCCACGCGGCCCAGCGGCTTGTACCAGCCCATGCCGAAGAGGTCGTGGCTGGTCTGCACGCCCATGGGGTCGCCGGCCGGCAGGAACTCCACCGACACGGCCTCCTTCTCGGGCGCGGGACGCATCACGCGCCCCAGTCGCTGCACGAACACGCGCTCGCTGGTGGTGGGCGCCAGGTGCATCACCACCGACGCGCGGGTCTCATCCCAGCCCTCGGTGAGCAGGTCGGCGTTGCACAGCACGTCGATCTTCCCCGCGCCGAAGTCGGCGAGCACCCGCTGCAGCTCGCGGGTCTGTGTCTGGCCGGACACCGCCGCCGCCTTCACCCCGCGCTCGGTCATCTCCTCTGCCAGCGCATGCGCCTGGGCGACAGTGGCCGTGTAGGCCACCCCGGCAAGGCCGAGCGGCATGAAGTGCTCGGCCCACACCTCGGCGCACGCGCGGTGCCACAGGGCGCGGTCGAGGGCGCGGCCCAGGCTGGCCTGGTCGAAGTCGCCGCGAACACGGGTGACGTCGGACAGGTCGACAGCACGTTCAACGCGCAGCGAGCGCAGCGGGCAGAGAATTCCCCGGTCGATCGCCGACTGGCGATCGAGGGTGGCGGCCACCGGGCCGAACACCTGCTCCACGTGGCCGGTGGTGGTTGCGGGCGTGGCGGTGAAGCCCACGATCACCGCGTCGCCGGCGCGGTCGATCATCTTGCGGGTCTGGGCGCCAAGCGTGGTGTGGGCCTCATCGCACACCAGCAGGCTCACCGACTCCCAGTCGGCCTCATCCTGGTTGCGGAGGGCCGCCTGGTAGGTGCAGATGGCCACGCCCTTGCGACCTATGGACCCCACGCCGTCGATGGTGAACGGCACGGCCGGGAAGAAGGTGCGCAGCGCCGTGGCGGTCTGCTCGGCCAGGTTGCGGCGGGGCACGAGGATGACCGCCGATCCATCGAGTGCCGCGGCCAGGGCACAGAAGGTGATGGTCTTGCCGGATCCGGTGGGGGCGTCCACCCAGGTGCGGGATGCGCCGGCGCGCAACCGGATGGCCAGTTCGTCGAGGGCCTCGATCTGGTGCTCGCGAAGCACGACGTCGGGCCACCACGCTGCCGGATCAGCCAGCGCGGCCTCAAGGCGCTCGGCAGGGGCCAGCGTCTCGGTCGTCTCTGTGGGCGTGCTCATGCCATCTCGCACCTCTCAGCGCATGGGAATTGTCATGCGCGGCAGGCCATCGTGGGCCGATGCGGACTGAAGGGGTCAGGAGGCGGTCGGCGTGGCGCTCGGATGAGGCGCCGGACGGCCCGTGAACCGGGCGGGACCATAGCACCCGCATGCGACGGCGTTGCTTCCGCAGGGCCCCGGGCGTCCTTGCGCCGGGCGCGACCGCTACAGTCCCCGTCCATGGGAACCGGATCTTCGGGAGGCGGCGCGAACCAGTGGGCACGTCCTGTGCTGCTCGCGGTCGCGTGCATCGTCATCGGCTTCGTCGTCGGGTGGTTCGCCCGGGGTGACGGCGGCGGGGTGGTCCTGCCGACCGTGGCCGACGCGGTGCAGACCACTGCGACGGTTGCGCCCGTTGACACCACGGGTACGTCGACCACCTTCGACACCACCGGTACCACGGCGACCACCGACACCACCGGCACCACCGGAACGAGCGGTTCAACCGTCACCGGCGCCCCGGCGCGCGACCAGATCAACCTGGTCGTCCTCAACGGCACGCAGACCAGCGGGCTCGCCGGCAAGACCCAGGCCCAGGCGGAGTCCATCGGCTACGTCAACGTGGGCAAGGGCGACGCACCCGAGACGCAGGCGACCACGGTTGCCTACTACCGCACGGGCGAGGACGCAGCCGCGCAGCAGGTGGCGGCTGACCTCGGGGCCCAGAGCGAGGAGCCCCTCACGGCGGGCAGCGGCATCGAGTCGGCGGCCGTCACGGTGCAGCCCGACGTCGACGTGGTCCTCGTACTCGGGGGATGACCCCGGGCGAGGAACCCCGCCTGCGGGTCGGGGTTCGCCTTCCGCAGTACGCGTCGAGTTGGCCAGGGCTGCGTGACGCGGCCATCAGGGCCGAGTCGCTCGGCTTCGCGTCGGCCTGGCTGAACGACCACCTGTGGACCCCCGGGCGACTGCATCGCGACCCGGCCTTCGACGTGTTCACCGGCCTTGCTGCCGTGGCGGCGGTCACCGATCGCATCGCGCTTGGAACGGCCGTGATGTCGGCCTCGTACCGCCCGGCGGCCCTCGCGGCGAAGATGTCGTCGGTCGTGGACGTCATCTCGGGTGGCCGTCTGGTGCTGGGCATCGGCACGGGGTCTGACGAGGGCGAGCACCGGGCGTACGGGTATCCCTTCCCCGAACCGCGCGAGCGCACGGCGGGTCTGCTGCAGGCGCTCGACGTGATCGAGGCCATGTGGGCGTCCCCCGACGGCGCCACGCTCGAGGGACTGCTCGACGACGCACCATGCAACCCGCCGGTGATGTCGTCGCCGCGCCCGCCCATCCTCATGGCCGCCCACAAGAAGCGCCTGCTGCAGGTGGCGGGCACACGGGGCGACGGCCTGTTCGCGGCGTTCCTCGAACCCGACGACCTGCGGGCACGCATCGCCATCGCGCAGGCCGCACGCGACGAGGCCGGCATCGCCGATCCCATGCGTGTGGCGGTGTACATCTACGCGCTGCCCGTCCGCCACGAGGATGAGGCGCTCGAGTGGATCGCCCCCGAGGCCGAGGCCCTGGGCAACAAGCCGCGCTCGTACCTGAAGTGGCTCCCCACCCGAGGCCTCGCGGCGAGCCCCGAGCAGATCGCCGCCGAGCTCGCACGCTTCGCAGACGCCGGCGCCACCGACGCCGTACTGGTGCTGCCCAACCGCGTGCCGCTGGAGGCCCTGAACGCCCTGGCCGAGGTGATGCACCCACCCGCACCGGTGACAGTCACCGCCTCCGGGCCGGGACACTCAACAACTGCCCCGATCGGTACCGCTGATGGGGCAATCGGCGGGGTGCCCCAGCCCACGGTGACTGTCACCGCCAATCTGGTGGACCTCCTCGTGGAGCGGCACCGGCGGGATGGACGGGGCGGTGACCCCGCCGTCAGCGACGAGGACGGCACGTGGACGTTCGATGACCTCTCGCTCGCCATGCGCCGCGCGGCGGGGGCACTTCGGGCGGCCGGGCTGAGGCGCGGCCAGCACGTGGCAGTGGTGAACCGGGACGGGCGGCACTGGGTACAGGCGGTGCTGGGAATCGCGGCGGCAGGGGGCGTGGCGATACCGCTCGACCCGGCCATGGACCCCGTGCTGCTGGACACCGTTCTCACCGACGCCGCGGTCACCATCGTGATCGCCGACGACGATGTGCCGGCCGGCCCGTGGCGCGTGCTGCACCCCGAGGCCCTCGACCACGCCGCGCCCGCACCCATCGCCGCGGTGCACCCCGACGACCTGGCGTACATCGTGTACTCGTCGGGATCCACCGGCACGCCCAAGGGAGCCATGCACGCGCACCGCGACATGCGCGCATCGGTGGAGGGCTACTCGACGCAGGTGCTGGGCCTTGGCCCCGGCGACACCTGCCACGCGGTGTCGCGTGGCTACACGTCGCTGGGCTTCGGCAACGGGTTCTTCCGGCCGCTCGGCTGCGGAGCGCACCTGGTGCACACCCGCACCAAGCCGAACGTGCGAACCGTCATCCACGCCTGCCGCGACCACTCGGTGACGGTGCTGTCGGGCGTGCCCACCTTCTGGGCACAGATCACGGAGTTCCTCAGCCGCCACCCCGACCAGCGCGAGGCCATCGGCTCGGTGCGCCTGGGGGTGTCGTCGGGCGACTCCCTGCCCGGCCCCGTGCTCACCCGCTTGCGCGACGTCATCCCCGGCCTCGACGTGCTTGAGGGCTTCGGCTGCTCGGAGGCATCGAACATCGTGCTCTCCACCCGCCCGGGCGACGACCTGCCCGGGCGCCTGGGCACCCCGGTGCCGGGCGCCGAGGTGTCGCTGCGCGACGAGGACGGCCAGCCGGTCGACCCGGGCACGCCCGGCCAGCTGTGGATCCGCAGCAACAGCAACACGTCCGGCTACTGGCGCCGCGCCGACCTCACGCGCGACCTGGTGCACGGCGACTGGGTGCGCATGAGCGACATGCTCGTGCAGGAGGACGGCGTGTTCAGGCACGTCGGCCGGGCTGATGACCTGTTCAAGGTCGACGCCAAGTTCGTGAGCCCGGTGCAGGTGGAGGGCGTGATCCACGAGCACCCCGCGGTGTCGGAAGTCGCCGTGGTCGGTCGCGCCGACGACAAGGGCCTCATGCGCGTGGTGGCCGTGATCGTGGCCACCGACGGCACGGACACCGCCCAGGCCGAGCACGAGATCCGCCAGGCCGTGGCCCACGCCCTCGGGGCCTACGCCGCCCCGTCGGTCGTCGAATGGCGCGATGAGCTGCCGCGCCTGGCATCGGGCAAGGTGGCCCGGCGCATCCTTCGCGAGGGCTCCTAACCGCCCAGCAACGCCCCGAGGTCGTCGGCCACCGCCACGGGCCGTGCCCCACGCCAGGCGTCGGCCTCCGCCCTGCTGGTGACCCCGCTCAGCACCAGCGCGGCGTCGAGGCCTGCCGCCACGGCGCCCCCCACATCGGAATCCAGCCGGTCACCCACCGCCAGCACCGGGCCGTCCACACCCAGTCGCTCGCGGGCGATGCGCCAGGCATCCGGCCCCGGCTTGCCCACGGCCACGGCCTCGGCACCCGAGGCGTATTCGACGTAGGCCACCACCGCACCCGTGCCCGGCAGCACGCCGTGCTCGGACGGCACCACCCGGTCGCGGCCGGTGGCGATGACCGGCACCCCGCCGTACGCCGCGCGCACGGCCCATGTGAGCTCGCGGTACGAAAGCTCGGGGTGGCCCGCCAGCACCACCACGTCGGCGTCCGGCACATGGGATTCCCGGGACACCACCTTGAGCCCCGCCGCCTGCACGTGACGCACCATGGCGGGGCTGCCCACCACCACCGCAGCGCCGCCGGCGAACCGCTCGGCGAGGTACTCCTGCATCACCACGCCGGACGTCACGATCTCGTGGGCAGAGCCGCGCACCCCATGGCTCCACAGGCGCTGCACGACGTCCTCGGGAGCTGAGCGCGGGTCGTTGGTGAGGAACACCAGGGCCCGCCCGGATGCCCGCCACCGGTCCACGGCCTCGGGCGCGCCCGGCACCGCCCCCGCGCCCACCCACAGGCAGCCATCCAGGTCGAGGATGAGCCCCGCGTACTTCCCGGCGATGGCGAACTCATCGGGCATGGCGGGATGCTACCCGCGCCCGTACCATGGCCCCATGGAGACCTACCGACACGTGGCCGTGGCCGTGGAGGACAGCCCCGGATCGCGGAAGGCGCTCGACGAGGCCGCCCGCATGGCGTCGCTCACCGGGGCCCGGCTGTCGGTGCTGCACGTGACCAGCATTCCCATGCCGCCCCCGTACATGGGCGAGGGCGGGGTGTTCCTGCCCGATCCCGAGGCCATGCAGGGTGCTGCGCTGGTGTGGCTGAAGGAGATGACCGAGGGCATCCCGGATGCACAGCCCCATGTGCTCGAGGGGCACCCGCCGGAAGCCGTGTGTGCCTGGGCCGGCGAGAACGATGTGGACCTGCTGGTGGCGGGCGCCGAGCGCGGACGCGTGGAGCGACTGCTGCTGGGCAGTTTCGCCCTGCACCTGGCGCGCCACGCGCCCTGCGACATCCTGCTGGCCCGGCCCGACCGGGGCTGACCGCGCGCGCGGTCCCCCGGGCACCCGGCTAGGGTGCCCCGCCGTGACCTGGTACGAGGCAGTCGTCTACGGGATCATCCAGGGGCTCACCGAGTTCCTGCCCATCTCCAGCTCCGGCCACCTGCTGCTGGCGCCGTCCTTCTTCGGCTGGAAGGACCCCGGCGCCCTCTTCACCGCCATCATCCAGCTGGGCACGATGCTGGCGGTCGTCCTGTACTTCTGGCGCGACCTGCTGCGCATCGCCACCACGTGGGTGCGCTCGTGGACGACCCCCTCCCTGCGCAGCGACCTCAACGCCCGCATGGGCTGGTACCTGGTGATCGGCACCATCCCGATCGTCATCTTCGGGTTCATCTTCCGCGACCAGATCGAGACGGCCGCGCGCAGCCTGTACATCGTCGGCACGACGCTGATCGTGTTCGGCATCATCCTCGGCCTCATCGACTGGGCAAGCAGCAAGGCCCGCCCCGTGGATTCCGTGGGCAGGCGCGACGCCATCGCCGTGGGCATCGCTCAGGCCATGGCCCTCATCCCCGGGGTATCACGCTCGGGGGCCACGATCTCTGCAGGCCTGCTGATGGGGCTCAACCGCGAGGCCGCCGCGCGCTTCTCGTTCCTGCTGTCCATCCCCGCCATCGTGCTGTCGGGGCTGTACGGGCTGTACGGCGAGCTGGGATCGTCCGGCGGCGGTGTGGGGCTGTTGCCCCTGCTCATCGCCACCATCGTGTCGTTCATCGTGGGCTACGCCGCCATCGCCTTCCTGCTGCGGTGGCTGGCGCGCCATTCCCTCTGGGTATTCGTGTGGTACCGCATCGCACTGGGGATAGTCGTCCTCGCCCTTGCCTCGGCGGGCCTGATCTCCTGATCACCCGGGGCGACCGGCGCTATCCTCCACAGCCGTGTTCGGAGCTCACCACGACAGCACGCTCGCCAAGGCGAAGCGAAAGGCCGCCCAGGAGGCCAAGGACAAGGAGCAGCGTCGCCACGACATGATCGAGGCGCTGCGCCGGGCCAAGGAGGCCGCCGACGACCCCGCTGAGCAGGCGCGCAGGGAGCGCGCCAAGCGGCACAGCGAGGTGCTCGAGCGCTGGCCCGCCAACTGGTAGGGCCCCCGTAAGGGACACCGCCCCCGCGCGCGGTACCATGTAGGTCGAAACAACGCCGAATCCGGATCCCGCCGGGGACCGGCCGGGGCGCACCTTGGGTGGCGCCCGCCGCCCGGTGACGCGATCAGATGGCATGAGGAGAGTGCATGTTCGAGGTTGGGGACAAGGTCGTCTACCCGCACCATGGTGCGGGAACCGTGCTGGCCAAGGAATTCCACGAGATCCGCGGCGAGCGCCGGGAGTACCTGACGATCGAGATCCTGCAGCCGCCGATGACCGTGATGGTCCCGTGCGAGAACGCCGAGACCGCGGGCCTGCGCCCGGTCATCAACGAGCGCGCCGTCAACGAGGTGCTGGCCGTTCTCGACGCCGCCGGCAGCGAGATGCCCGCCCAGTGGAACCAGCGCTTCAAGCGCAACCAGGAGAAGCTGCGCAGCGGTGACATCCTCGAGCTGGCCGAGGTCGTGCGCAACCTCGAGCGCCGGCAGCAGGACGCCCGGCTCTCGCCCGGCGAGATGCAGATGCTCGAGCGCGCGCGCCGCGTGCTGGTGAGCGAGCTCATGTACGCCCGCAACGTCGACGAGGAGGCTGCGAACCAGCTGATCGACGACGCCCTCACCGGCAAGCTGGTCATCAAGCACAAGCCCACCGGCAAGCGCATCGCCCCGAAGCCGCCGCCCAAGGCCGACCCCAAGGCCGCAGCCGCCGCGCGCGCCGCCGCCGCACAGCAGTCGCGGTCGTCCATGCGTGCCACCGTGCGACCGCCGCTGTCGTCAACCCCGCAGTCGGTGCAGGCCATGGCGAAGGCGGCCATGGAGAAGGTGGCCGAGAAGAAGGCCACCGACGCCAAGGCCCCCGCCAAGAAAGCTGCGCCGGCGAAGGCCGCCGCGAAGCCTGCTGCCAAGCCCGCTGCGAAGAAGGCCGCTCCGGCGAAGGCTGCCCCGGTGAAGGCCGCGGCGAAGCCCGCTGCCAAGCCCGCCGCGAAGAAGGCAACGCCCGCAAAGGCCGCTGCCAAGCCCGCGGCCAAGGCAGCTGCCAAGCCGGCTGCCAAGGCTCCGGCTAAGAAGGCTGCGCCGGCGAAGCCTGCTGCCAAGGCTCCGGCCAAGAAGGCAACGCCCGCAAAGGCCGCTGCCAAGCCCGCGGCCAAGGCGGCCGCCAAGCCCGCTGCCAAGGCACCCGCCAAGAAGGCCGCCCCGAAGAAGAAGTAGGGGCGGCGGGGCGCCCTAGGCGCTGGCCACCAGCGCGATGATGTTCAGGACGAGGGCCAGGGCGAACAGCCCGGCCAGCAGGGCCCAGCGCGACCAGTTGGGGTTGCCGGCGCGACGCACCGCGACTGCGCGCGCCACGTAGAACATCGTGGCCACCGCGAGGATTGCCACGATGAATGACTGCAGCCAGCTCACGTGCGCCTCCGGAAGGTGATGAGCGTGGTATCCCCGACCTCCAGGCCCACCAGCGCAAGCCCGTCCACATCGAGGGCGGCGATGTCGTCGGCCGTGCGGGCATCCGCGTCGGCGATCGCGCGCGCGAGGCGGCCCTTGATCTGCTTGCCGGCATGGCCCACCGACCTCCGGCCATCTGGTCCGTCCTCGACGATGTCCACGCGAACCAGGGCGCCCGGGCGGATCACCGTGGCGTCGATGGCGGCGGCATGCTCCTGCGGCAGCAGGTCGATCACCGCTCCCCGCCCGGCCCGGTGGGCAAGGGCCGCCGATACCGCGGGTCGCCACCACGTCGACAGCAGGCCCAGGCGCCCCACGCGCGCGCCCATCTTCAGGCGGTAGGCGGGAATGGCGTCGTCTGCCGCCACGAGCCCCCACAGCCCCGAGGGCACCACGATGCGCGACATCGCCCGGCGACGCGCGGCAGATGGCAGCGACGCCAGGTCGAGGCCGCCCCACACCACCCCGGAATAGCGATGCGCCGCGGGCATGGTGGGTGATGAGTCGATGTCACGCCATTCGGTGAGCGCCCTGTCGAGGTGCGTGCCCTTGACGCCCAGCAGCTTTGCGGCGTCGGCCTTGCGGCGCAGTACGCGCAGCACGCCGTCGCGCACTGCGAGGCGCTGCGCATGCAACGATTCAAAGCGGCCCGAGCCCCAATCCACCGGTGGGCCATCGCCGCCCTCCATCTTTCCCTCAGAGGGCGGAAGCAGGATGACGGGGGTCGGTGGGGCCACGAAATGCACGGTAGAGGTGCGCGAGTTGTGAGAAAAGCGTGAAGTGCTACCCAAACCCTTAGTCCAGCACCGCACTGGGCGTAGGTTCAGGTTATGACGACTCCTCGCACGTCCGTAAAGCACCTCACCGTCGCCCTCGTGGGCGGTGCCCTGGCCGCAGCAGGGCTCTTCGGCGCCGGCACCGCCAGCGCCGCGGATACCCCGCAGATCGTGATGATCGACCCGGCCGCGAACCTTGGCGCCATCGTGAGGGCCGAGGAGAAGCGCGGCAACGACGTCGACACCGTCATCCGCACCATCGGCGAGGGCTTCGTGGCCGACCTCGACCCGGCCGACGTGCGCCGACTGCGCAGCAACCCCGACGTGCTGCTGGTGGAGCCCGACCGCCCGGTCCAGGCCATCGGCGGCATCACCGCGGCCCAGGCCGGCACGCAGGTGGATGACCCCGGGGCGAAGGTGCAGGCCGTCGCCAACGACCCGTTCGCGAGCGCGCAGGTGATCTCGGGGGCATCGGGCAGCATCGCGGGCACCACGGTTGACGCCACCCGCGAGTCGGGCGAGCCCGGCCACGGCGGGGCCGGCGGCAGCGCATCGATCTGGTACCAGTGGACCGCCCCGTCCAGCGGCACGCTGCGGCTGACCACCCAGGGGTCGACGTTCGACACCCTGCTCGGTGGCTACTCGGGATCAACCGTCGGGTCGCTCAGCACCCTGGGAGCGAACGACGACAACCCGGGCGGCGGGCTGTGGAGCAGCACCAGCTTCTCGGTGACCGCGGGCACCACCTACTACTTCGCGGTGGACGGCTACGGCGGCTGGAAGGGCGCGACCGTGCTCAACTGGTCGCTCAGCGGATCGGCCCCGGCGCCGGCGCCCGTGGCCAACGACCTCTTCGCCGACGCCCAGCAGATCACGGGCACCAGCGGCAGCGTCACGGGCACCACCATCGGTGCCAAGCGTGAGGCCGGCGAGCCCAACCACGGGTCGTCCAGTGGCCGCGCGTCCGTCTGGTACGCCTGGACGGCGCCGTCGAGCGGCAACCTGCGGCTGCACACGCAGGGCTCGTCATTCGACACCCTGCTCGGCGCATACCGCGGTTCGGGCATCTCGGCGCTGACCCAGCTGGCGGCGAACGACGACACCAGCGGTGGGCTCTGGAGCGAGGTGAACATCCCAGTGACCTCCGGCACCACCTACCGCATCGCGGTGGACGGATGGGGCGGCTACACGGGGTCGACCACCCTCAGCTGGTCGCTGTCGGCGTCCACGCCCAGCCCCACGCCCAGCCCCACTCCGACACCCACGCCGTCTCCGACCCCCGGGCCCGCACCCACCCCCGGACCGGTCAGCCGCACGGCGGCATCGTGGGGCCTCGACCGCGTCGACCAGGCCAACCTGCCGCTTGACGGCCGCATCGCCACCAACCAGAACGGCGCGGGCGTCACCACCTACATCATCGACACCGGCGTGCGCGCAGATCACGACGAGTTCACCGGGCGCGTGATCAACGGGTTCTCGTCGATCAACGACGGCAACGGCAGCAACGACTGCAACGGGCACGGCACCCACGTGGCCGGAACGGTGGCCGGAAGCACCTACGGCGTGGCCCCGTCGGCCACCGTCGTTCCGGTGCGCGTGCTCTCGTGCTCGGGCTCGGGATCGACGTCCGGCGTGATCGCCGGCATCGACTGGGCAGTGCGCCACCACCAGGCGGGCGTGCCCGCCGTGGCCAACATGAGCCTTGGCGGCGGCTACTCGGCAGCCCTCAACGCGGCCGTGGCCGCCGGTATCGCCGACGGCATCTCCTTCTCCGTGGCCGCGGGTAACTCGTCCGACAACGCCTGCTCGTACTCGCCGGCGTCCGAGCCCACCGCCATCACCGTGGGGTCGACCACCTCCACCGATGGCCGGTCGTCATTCTCGAACTGGGGCTCCTGCCTCGACGTCTTCGCGCCGGGATCGTCGATCAGGTCGGCGTGGTACACGTCGTCTACGTCAACAGCCACGCTGTCGGGCACCTCGATGGCGGCGCCGCACGTCGCCGGCGCCGCGGCCCTGCTGCTGTCGGCCCAGCCGTCTGCCACGCCCGCCGCGGTGCGCAACGCCATGGTGGGCGGCGCCACGCAGAACGTGATCAGCGACGTCGCCGGATCGCCCAACCTGCTCGTGAACGTGGCCTCGGGCGTCACGCCGTCGGCCCCGGCCGCCGCACCGCAGGACGTCACGCCCGAGACCGCCCCGCGCCCCGCCGCGCCGGCGGCAACCCCGGCAGCGCCCCGGCGCTCGATGAGCGCGCCGTCCACGCCCAGGCTGACCTCGGCCAAGCGCATCGGGCAGACGCTGCGCCTGAGCATCCAGGGCAAGGGAGTGGGCTACCAGGTGACGGTGAACGGCAAGGTCGTCTCCCGCACCACGTCGCTCACGCCCACGGTCACCGTGAAGGGGCTGAGGCCCGGGGCCAAGGTGCGCGTGCGTGCCTACAACTCCGCGGGCATCTCGGCGCCGTCCAACACCATCCGCGTGTAGCGAATCCGCTTGGATGTCGGCATGTACGAGCCGACGTGGGATTCCGTGGGAACCCATCCCCTTCCGGGGTGGTACGACGACGCCAAGCTGGGCATCTTCCTCCACTGGGGTCTCTACTCAGTACCGGGGTGGGCGCCGCAGGTGCCTGACATACAGCAGCTGCTCAAGCAGGAGGGGCCCGGGCAGATGCTGCGGGACAACCCCTACGCCGAGTGGTACCTGAACACCAGCCGGCTCGAGGGCAGCGCAACCTGGCAGCACCAGCGCGACACCTACGGCCCCGATGCCACCTACGACGACTTCGTCGCGCCCTTCGATGCCGGCACGAGCGCGGCCGACATGGACGCCATCGCCGCTGCCTGCAAGGACGCCGGGGCGCGGTACGTGGTGCTCACAACCAAGCACCATGAGGGCTTCTGCCTGTGGCCCACGGCGCTCGAGCATCCCCGCAAGGGCCGCTACCACGCCAGGCGCGACCTGGTGGGCGACCTTCGCCAGGCGGTGCTGGATGCCGGAATGCGCATGGGCCTGTACTACTCGGGCGGCTACGACTGGCCGTACAACGACGCTCTGCTGAGCAACCCCGCCGACGCCACGCTGGCGGTTCCCGCCACCCACGACTACGTGGAGTACGCCACCGGCCACGTGCGCGAGCTCATCAGCCGGTACGAGCCCTCGGTGCTCTGGAACGACGTGTGCTGGCCCGCGGGAGGCGACCTTCCCGCCCTGTTCGCCGAGTACTACAACGCCGTACCCGATGGGGTCATCAACGACCGCTGGCTCGAGCCCACGCAGCACCGGGGCGCCGTGAGCGATTCCCTCGCGCGGCTGGGGGGCCTGCTGGTGCAGCGCTTCTGGTCGCACGTGCCCGCGACCGCCAAGTCGCTCACCTTCCCCGCCACCCACCACTTCGACATCCGCACTCCGGAATACGCGACGTTCGACGAGGTGCAGCAGCAGAAGTGGGAGTCCACGAGGGGCGTGGGCCACTCGTTCGGGGCCAACCGCAACGAGCGGCCCGAGGACATCGTGACCGCCACCGAACTGGTGCGCTCATTCGTTGACATCGTCGCGAAGAACGGCAACCTGCTCATCGGCATCGGGCCCGACGAGCACGGCCGGTTCCCCGATGAGCAACTTGCACCGCTGCGCGGGCTCGGCGAGTGGCTGCAGGTGAACGGCGAGGCCCTGTACGGCACGAGGCCATGGGAGATCGCCGAGGCCACCACCACCGAGGGCACGCCCGTGCGCTTCACCCAGCGCGACGGCGAGGTGTACGCCACCCTGCTCGACCTGCCGGAGCGCGAGTTCGGCATCCGCGGCATCGATGCCGCGCAGGTCAACGACGTGCGGGTGCTGGGCGTGGATCAGCCGATCACATGGCGGGTGGACAACGGCATGCTGCATGTGACGCTGCCCGAGCGCATGCCCGTGGCACCGGCGCACGTGCTGGCCCTGGGGCGAGGGGTGCGGGCTCAGCGAAGCGAGTGACGCGCCCGCGCCCGCATCAACAGCACCCCGAAGCAGGCCACGCTGACGATGGTGATGATGGCCCAGGGCAGCACCGGCAGCCATGAGCCCGTGGACTGCGGATCGGTCGTCACCCAGATCGAGCTGAGCAGGGTGGCGATGGCGGCGCACGCCGCCACCACGCCGGTGATGATGCGAAGCAGCAGCTCGATCGTGGATTCCCCGGCGGACATGCGGCGATTGTCGCGCACCGGCTGCGGCGCCGCCAGCACGCCGGTAGGTTGTGCGCATGAGTGACGACGCGAGCGGCGCACCCCGCCGTGCAGGGCTCGTGCTGGCCGCGCTCATCGTCAGCGCGCTGGTGTGCAACATCAACCTGGCCGTGGCCAACGTGGCCCTGCCCGACATCGGCCTGGAACTCGGCATGTCGCAGACGGGCCTCACGCTGGTGGCGGTGGGCTGCACGCTGGGCCTTGCGATGTCGGTGCTGTACCTGGGGGCCATCGGTGACCGGCACGGGCGCAAGCGCCTGCTCTTGCTGGGCCTGGCGCTCACCGTGCCCGCAAGCGCCATCAGCGCCTGGGCCCCCGACACCGGCATGCTGGTGGCGGGGCGCGTCTTCACGGGCGTGGCGGCCGGCATGGCCTACCCCACCACCCTCGCGCTGATCACCGCGCTGTGGGCGGAGGGGCCGCTGCGCGTGCGGGCAATCGCGCTGTGGTCGGCCGTGAGCGCCGGCGGCGCGGTGGTGGGGCCCGTGATCGCCGGGCTGCTGCTCGAGAACTTCTGGTGGGGATCGGTGTTCCTCATCGCCGTGCCCCTGGCGGCGATCGGCTTCGTGCTCGTGTTCATCTCGGTGCCCGGGCACGTGAACGAGTCGACCAAGCCCATCGACCACATGGGGGGCGTGCTGTCGGTGGTGATGGTGGGGTGCCTCGTGCTGGGCATCGGGGTCATCTCGGCCCCCGGCAAGCTGACCGCCGCCCTCGTGCTGCTGGGCGCCGCCGTGGTGCTGATCGTGCTGTTCGCCTGGCGCGAGCTGCGCGCGGACAACCCCATCTACGACCTGCACTACGCCCGCAGGCGACTCTTCTGGGTTCCGGCCGTCGCGGGGATGATCGTGTTCGGATCGCTGGTGGGATCGATGTTCGTGGGTCAGCAATTCCTGCAGAACGTGCTGGGCTACAGCACCCTCGAGGCCGGTACGGCGATCCTGCCCGCCGCCGTGGGGATGCTGCTGGTGGCGCGCCTGTCGGCGAAGCTGGTGGTGCGCATCGGGTCGCGCGACACCATGCTGCTGGGCTACGCGTTCATCCTGCCGGCATTCATCGTCATGCTTGTCACGTGGGATGAGGGAACCTCATATGCCTGGGTGGGGCTGGGGTACCTGCTGGTGGGCATCGGTGCGGGCCTGGCGCTGACCCCTGCAGCCAGGTCGCTCACCGGATCGGTGCCGGTCACCCGCGCAGGCATGGCGTCGGGCACCGCCGATCTTCAGCGCGACCTCGGCGGGTCGATCATGCAGGCGCTGCTGGGGGCGCTCCTGACGCTGGGCTACGCATCGGCCTTCGCCAGCCAGATCGCCACCTCACCGGCTGCAGACGAGGTGTCGCAGTCCACCCAGAACGCCCTGACGCAGTCGTACTCCAGCGCCGCCACGCTGGCGCAGCAGTACCCCCAGTACCAGGATCAGATCATCGCCGCGGCGCGCACCAGCTTCGTGGACGGCGCCAACTGGGCCTACGCATCGGGGGCCATCGCGGTGGTGCTGGGAGCCATCCTCGTGGCCATCTGCTACCCGAAGCTGGCCGGCGAGAAGACCCTCATCACGCAGTACGAGAAGGCTGACGGCGGGTCGGGGGCCACCACCGCCTAGCCGTTCCACCCCGCCGTGACGCTGGGCTGCATGGCCCGCCTCACCAGGGTGCGGGTACCCACGCCGGTCACGCCGATCACCTGGATCGACTGGGGCGGGCCGTCGATGCCCCGCGCCACGAGGATCCGCAGGCCATCGGCCGACACCGCCACGGGACTGCTGAGGGCGCCCCGCCGGAGCACGCGCACGGCACCGCTCGCGATGTTGATGGTGGCGACGTCCGACTGATCCTGCCCCCCGATTCCCCCGATGAGCGATGCGCCCGACGGCGCCCACGCAACGGCGTAGGGGCCGGCCGTCAGGCCCCTGGCCCGGTACCTGGTGATGCGCCGCGCGCCTGAGCCATCCGGCTGCACCACCCACACCTGGTTGTGCACCACGCGGGTCCACGACCGGCCCAGCTTCACGCGGGCCAGCGACGACTGCGTGGCCGCGATGCCCGGCGCGCCCCACACAGGCCCCGACGCCCGCGGAAGCAGCCGGGTGCGGGCGGCGGCGTTGGAAAGCGGCGCCACGAAGAGGGTGCCCGCGGTCATGGGCCCGGGGTAGCGCGCCCACGTGAAGGCGATGCGCGATGAGTCGGGCGAGAACGCCACCCCGATGTCCACCGCGTTGCCGCGCGGGGCGATGTAGTCGGACACCGTCAGGCTCGTGACTCCCACAAGGCTCGCGGGTACGGACACCAGCCCGAGCCCGTTGCCGGTGACGATGCCTCGGCGGTTCGCGCTCTGGGTCTGGCAGGCGATCCAACGGGAATCGGGCGACCACGTGAGCGGGCCGGTGCAGGCGGTGCCCAACGACACCGAGGCGCCGCTCGCCAGGTCGACGACCGCGCTCGAGAAGTCCGCCCTGGCAGAGCTGGCCTGGTACGCCACGCGGGCGCCGTCAGGCGAGATGACCGCTGCGATTCCCGTGGCCACGGCGCGCGCGTTCGTGCCGTCGTCATTCGCCACCATCACCTGCGCCTTGGCCGAGAGGCTGCGCGGCGACGTGACGTACGCCATGGTGGCCGTGGCGGCAGCCGGGCCCACCACCACGGCGGTTCCAGCCAGCAGGGCTGCGAGGGCCTTCGGGTTCACGGCACGACCTCCATCACGGGAACGCGGGCGTCAGAACCTCGACGTTACGCCGGGTCAGCCCGTCGTCATACCGTCGGTGGTACAGGAATCCGCGCCGGGGGGGCCACCGTGCCTATCGACCTTCTCGGAATAGCCCGACGTACGGGTGTGTTCAGGCTCTGCGAGGGGCCTGGCGGAGAGAGGTCTGAGCCCCTTCCGGTACGGGCGTGGGGCTCGCGGACCTACCGCGTCAGGCCGGGAGGTACGTCGTTGATGTTGCCTGAGAACACCCATCGGTTGTACTGGCTCACCGCAGGGTCGAGGGTCACGATGACGGCGGGACCATCCTTGTGCACGGCACAGAAGTCCTTGAAGCCCTCGCCCGTCTGCGTGCCGATCATGTTCTTGCCGGGAATCTCCGTGCCCACTTCCTTCACGCCACGCAGTGCGGCCCAGGGGTCATCGACGGCTTCGACGGACTGAACGGCCGTCAACGGAGCGGAGATGGTGTGCGCATGCACCGCTTCCATGGCTTCCATCCGACCCAGCTTCAGGACCGCGTCATCTCCATCGATCTCGATCGTCGCCGCGCTGTCTCCAATCCCCTCAACGCGAATTTCCAGTGCCCTCGGCAAGATTCGAACTTGCGACACCAGGATTAGGAATCCTGTGCTCTATCCCCTGAGCTACGAGGGCGAACTGCCTGCCCCCGAAGGGTAGCGGTGCACAGGGGCGCGAGCGTGCACATGAAATGGCCCGGTGGCGCAGTGGCGGGCGCTTCGCCCGCGATCAGCGATACGCCGCGATCAGGTTGACCACCTGCGGCGATTGACCCG
>CAMCDF010000006.1 GCA_945873475.1 Bifidobacterium breve
GCGCCCACCAGGGCGTAGTTGGTGATGCCCAGCACGCGCACGGTGAACACCGGCACCAGCGACAGGGCGACCCCGTCGAAGAGGCTCAGGATCATCCCCGAGGGCACCAGCACCCGCCAGAACACCGACCGCTCGCGCGCCGGCACCTCGAGCGCCAGCCGTATGGGGCGGCGGTTCCGCTGCAGCACGGTCTCGGGAAGGAACAGCACGATGGCCGCGGCGATGGCCAGCAGCACCAGGTGCGCGGCGAATGGCAGGCGGAATGGTTCGGGTGCGTACTGGATGAGCACCCCGCAGATTCCCGGGCCCAGCCCCAGCCCGAGGCGCACCGAGATGGTGGCGAGGGCCGATGAGAACCTCCGCTTGCCCTCGGGGCTGGCATCCACCAGGAACGCCGTGCAGGTGCCGAAGAACGCCCCGGTGGCCGCGCCCTGCAGGCCACGGGCGATCAGCAGCCCTGCGAGGCCGGGCTCGCTGAGGATGATCACCTGCGCCACCGCGAGGGTGCCGATTGCGCCGAGCAGCACGGGGCGCCGGCCGATCTGGTCGGAGAACTGCCCGAGCGTCAGCATCGACGGCACGAGCGCAACGACGTAACAGAGCAGGAAGAGCGTGACGACCGTGTCGTTGAAGCCAAGGTCCTGCTGGTACAGCGGGATGAGCGGCGTGATGAGGCTGGTGCCCATCGCGAAGAAGAGCAGCACCACCCAGGTACGCCACACGCGCCCCATGGGCCGGGGCGTCACGACGGCCGCAGCAGGGCCGCCTGCCATCGCCCCACCGCCTCCCGGCGCACCACCCGCAGGCCGCGCACCGCCCATGCCGCCGCCACCTCGTCCATGGAGTCCTGCTGCAGCCCCGACACCAGCAGCCCCAGGGGCACGGGGTCAGCACCGGCAGCCAGCAGCGCGCGCTGGGCCTCTACGGGCGCATTGGCCAGCACCACGCGTGCGTGCACCTCGTCGTGGGGCAGCGCGCCCAGCGAGGCCCGTCGCACCGAGACCAGGGCATCCAGTCCGCTGGCCCATGCCGACTCGCGCGCCTGCCAGACGGCCCGCGGCTCGAGGTCGACGGCCAGCACGGGTCCGCGCCCCAGCCGGGCCCACGCAAGCGCCAGGATTCCGCTTCCGCATCCCGCATCGAGGGCGGGCCCGTCGGGGAGGTCGGCCAGCCTGTCGAGGCACATGCCCGTGGTGGCGTGCTCGGCCAGCCCGAAGCCCTCGCCGTCGACCAGCACGACCTCGGGGATTCCCGGCGGCGCGGGCGCGTGCCCCGGGGAGCGGCGGTACACGCCGCCGCCCACGGCGCTGGGGAACGGCAGGGGTGGAACCGGCCCGGGGTCGGCGCGCCACGGCAGTACGACGGCCGCCAGGCGGCCCGCCTGTTCGGTGGCGTCCCGGCCACCCGCGAACGGAGCCACCACCAGCCCCTCGGGCACCCACGCCACGGGCTCGAGGCCTGCCAGCACGGGGAACTCGCGCAGCATCTCGGTGGCGTCCCCGCGTACGACGATGCGCGGCGGCGGCGCGCTCGTAGACTCACCCACCGTGAGCACCGCACCCGACGAGATGATCGGCACCGCCCGTTACGCGACCCAGGAGATCGGCCGGCTCGACCTCGACGCCCGGCTCGACCTCATCGCCGCGGGCGCGCGGGCCATCGCCGCAGAGGCCCAGCAGATCGAGGACACCGCCGTGGCCGATGCCGGCCAGGCGCGCAAGTTCGCCCGGCGCGAGATCGGCAGCGCGCTCGACCTGCTGGACGCCCTGCCCGATCTGGCCGATGCCATCAGGCCGCGTGACGTGCCGGCCAGGTCGGGCACCACGCGCCTCGAGTATGCGCCCTACGGCGTGGTGTTCGGCTGGCACTCGGCCAACTCCCCCATCTGGGTGCCCACGCTCATCGCCGCATCGGCCTTCGCGGGCGGCAACGCCGTGCTGTCCCGCCCCTCGCGCCGGGTGGGGTCGACCACTGCGCGGGTGCTCGAGGCCCTCACGTACCGCTGGCCGCTGGGTGCCGTGCAGGTGGTCACGGCGCCCCCCGACGAGGCCGAGGCGCTCATCGCCGCACCCGGCATCGGGGCGGTGGTGGCCCATGCATCCACCGCCACATGCCGGCGCCACATGGCGCGCCTGTCCGCGGCGTACGAGGCGGGCGCGACCCTGCGGCCGTACATCCCCGAGGCATCGGGCAACGACGCCATGATCGTGCTGGACGGCGCAGACATGGACCGCGCTGCCGACGCCGCGGCGCTCGGCGGCTTCGCCAACGCGGGGCAGCTGTGCATGGCGGCCAAGCGCATCATCGTCGAGCGGAGCGCCCGCGACGAGTTCGTACCCAGACTGCTCGAGGCCGTGGGCGCGCTGGTCACGGGCCCCGCGGACGACGAGCGCACAGACGTGGCGCCAATCGCCCCGGCCGCGCTGACGCGCGCGATCAGCGACCTCGACGAGGCCCTGGCCGCGGGGGGCAAGGTGCTGACCGGAGGGGAGTCCCCGGAGGTGGGACTCTCCCCCACCGTGGTGCTGCTGCCCGGGTCGGCACTGCATGTGCGGCTGTGGCGCGACGAGTCGTTCGCCCCGCTGCGCGGTCTGGCCGTCGCAGACGACCCGCGCCACGCGGTGGCGCTGGCCAACGACACCCCATTCGGGCTGGGTGCGGCGGTGTTCGGTCCGCACGAGAAGGCGATGACGGTGGCCACCGCGCTCAAGGGGGCGCGCATCACGGTGAACGAGGGTCCGCTCTATCAGGACCCCCATCTCGTGGTGGGCGGCATCGGCGATTCCGGCCTCGCGGGCGCCCGGCCCAAGGTGGAACAGCTGGTGTTCGCGCGGCGCACGCACGTGGCCGCCCGGGGCTGACGCCCTAGGCAAGCACCCGCAGGTGCTGCCAGCGGATGAAGGCCTCGAGGCCCGGGTGGCCCAGCTCGGCGCCCACCCCAGACCCCTTCCAGCCGGCGTAGGGGGCGTAGGGCACCACGACCCGCCAGCCGTTCACCACGACCGTGCCGCACTCGATGCGCTCGGCCGTCTCGAGGGTGCGCCGCGACGGGCCGCCGCATACGTACGACACCAGCCCGTAGTCCGGGCGGTTGGCCTCGGCGATGGCGTCGTCGAGGTCGTCATAGGGCATCACCGCGACGACGGGCGTGAACGGCTCCTCATCCACCAGCAGCACACCGGGGCCCGCCCCCGTGACGAGCGCCGGCTCCACGTAGTTGCCGTCCAGCAACGCGCCGCCCTCCACCGTGGCGCCCTTCGAGCGGGCGTCGTCCAGGATCATGGCGTGGCGGTCGCGCCCGCGATCCGTGGCCATGGGGCCCAGCTGCAGGGCCGCGATACCGGGCCGAAGACGCGCCAGGAACTCCTGCTCGAGCGCCCGGGGCACGAGGACGCGATTGACCGAGTAGCAGGCCTGTCCGCAGTTGGCGAAGCCCTGCACCAGCGCCACCTCGACCGCGGTGTCGAGGTCGGCGTCATCCAGCACCAGCAGCGACCCGTGGCCGCCCAGTTCCAGCGACAGCGCCTTGAGGCGCGGCGACGCCCACGCGGCGATCTGCTCGGCCACACGGCGCGAGCCCGTGAAGGCCACCTTGTCGATTCCCGGGTGCGTGCACAGCGCCTCGCCCAGCACTGGGCCGTCTCCGGTGATGCACGACACAACGCCATCGGGCATGCCCGCCTCGGTGGCCAGGTCGCACAGCATGCGCGCCGCCAGGGGGGCCTCCTCGGCGGGCTTGACGATCATGCAGCAGCCGGCGGCCAGCGCGGGGCCGAGCTTCCACAGCACCAGCGCTACGGGGAAGTTCCACGGGGTGATGGCCGCCACCACGCCTATTGGCGCCGGGCGCACGATGGATCCGGTCGAGAGGGTGGCGCCCGGCAGCTGCATGGTCCAGAGCCGCTCGGCCTCGCCGGCGAAGTGGTGCATCACCTCGCAGGCGCGGGCGACCTCCGCCTGGGCCTCGCCGAGCGGCTTGCCCTCCTCGCGGTGGATCAGCTCGGCGAGCTCGGGCTGGTGGTCGTCGAGCACCCCTGCGTAGCGGCTGATGGCGGCCGCGCGGCCGGTGGGCCCGAGCGACTCCCACCCGGGCAGCGCAGCGCGGGCGCGGGTGACCGCCGAGTCGACGTCCTCGGGGCGGCCCGCGGCGATGTGGCCGATTACCTCGCCGGTGGCCCGGTCGTCCACGGGCAGCCAGTCGGGGGTGTCAACGCGCAGGTCCCCGATCACAAGCGGGTACCGGGGCGCGGCCATGGCGATCAGCCCTTGTCCGGCACGCGCACCACGTGGCGCACGCGCCACGCGGGCTCGTAGCCCGGCACGTCCTGGATGTCGGCGTGCGACAGTCGGCGGGCGTCCTGGGCGTCGGCGGCCCATACCTCGAGCTCGTGCACGTCACGCCGCTCGAAGAAGTCGTCCACGGGCTCCCACACCGCGTACACAACGCGGTAGCGGTGCGTGCCGGGGGCCCTCGGCGTGAGGGGCTTCAGCACGCCGAGCGACCACTTGTCGTCGCCCGACTGGCGCTCCTCGAGGTGCTTTCTCGCCGCCGTACGCGCGCAGGCGAGATCGGGCGCTTCGAACACCACACGGCCCGCGACGCGTGGGCGCCGCGCGCCGGGAGGACGGCGCAGAAGGGTGATTTCCCATGATGGGGAGGTACCCATGGATTCGGGACTCTAGCCACGCGCCGATTCCGTGCGCCGGAGTGCGACACAGCGATTCTTATGTTCCGGGACATCAGGGCCCATCGTGCAGGGGCACGCGCCCGGGCACCCCGGGTAGGGTCGCCGCCCCCACCAACCCGAGGAGCCGCGTGACGCAGTGCCCATGACGACCCCTGATGCCGCGGCCATCGCCGCAGGCGCCGCGGCGCTTGCCGCCGGACGCCTGGTGGCGTTCCCCACCGAGACCGTCTACGGGCTCGGGGCGAGCGCCCTCGACCCGGTTGCGGTGGCGGGCATATTCGCCGCGAAGGGTCGCCCCACCGACCACCCGCTGATCTGCCACCTGGCGTCGGCGGATGACCTGGCCCCGCTGGTCGCCGCTATCACCCCCGACGCCGCGGCACTGGCCGATGCCTTCTGGCCCGGGCCGCTCACCCTGGTGATGCACCGATCGGCCGTGGTACCCGACGCCGTCACGGGCGGCCGCGACACCGTTGCCGTGCGCGTTCCCGCCCACCCCCTGGCCCTTGCGCTGATCGGGGCCTTCGGTGGCCCCGTGGCCGCCCCATCGGCCAATCGCTTCGGCCGCCCCTCCCCCACCCGGGCGCAGGATGTGCTGGACGAACTGGGCGACGCGGTGGCGGTGGTGATCGACGGTGGCCCGTGCGAGATCGGCATCGAGTCAACCGTGCTCGACCTGACGACGGAGCCCCCGCAGGTTCTGAGGCCGGGGCGCATATCGGCCGATCAACTGGCGCACGTGCTGAGGCGCGCGGTGGCCGCCGAGGCGTCGGGGCCGGCACGGGCCCCGGGCATGCTGGAGTCGCACTACGCCCCCGGCGCACGGGTGGAGGTGCTGGGCGACATCGACGCGGCCATGGCCCGGGCACGCGACATCGCCGAGGACGGCGGGCGCGCAGGCCTCATCGCCCCAGGTGCAGGGGACACGGACAATGCGGTCACGGTGCTCGCCGCCCCGACATCACCCGACGACTACGCCGCGCGCCTCTACGCGGCCTTCCGCAGGGCCGATGCCCAGGGGGTCGACGTCATCCTCGCCGTGCCGCCCCCCGCCGAGGGCATCGGCGTCGCCGTGCGCGACCGCCTGGCCCGGGCAGCCGCGGGTCGCTGACCGTTCGCGGAGGCACCGGACCCGGAACGTCCTACCCTCACACCATGCGCCTGATCGTCATCGCAGCAGCTGCGTCCCTCGCAGTCCTTCCGGCCGCGGCATCGGCCAGCGCGCCGATCATCCCGAAGGCCGAGCGCGGGGCCCCGGTGCTGTCGGGCACCTACCAGCGGCTCGACGGCGACCCCATCAACCTCGCCCGCCTGCGCGGCAGGGTCGTGCTGGTGGTGAACACCGCCAGCCACTGCGGGTACACCGACCAGTACGGCCCTCTCGAGGCCCTCTGGAGAAGCGACCGTTCGCGGGGCCTCACCGTGCTGGGCGTCCCCTCGAAGGACTTCCAGCAGGAGCTCCCCACCGACGCCCTCGTGAAGCGCTTCTGCAAGCGCAACTTCGGCGTGTCGTTCCCCATGCTGCGCATCTCGAAGGTCACCGGCCCCAAGGCCATCGCCCTGTTCCGCGGCCTGGCTGCGCCCAGGTGGAGCAGCCAGCCCGAGTGGAACTTCAACAAGTACCTGGTGGATGCCCGTGGCCGGCCCGCCATGTACTTCCCGTCATCCGAGCAGCCGGACTCCCCCGCCATGCGCAAGGCCATCAACGCGCTGCTGGCAGAGAAGGCCTGACAGGCCCAGGGCGCCCCTGGGCCTGTCTGCAGCCGTCATGCCGGGCGGCGAACCAGGGTGGTGTCCTGCCGCACCGACTCCCGCGTAGCGGAACCCTTCTGCGAGGCCGCGATCACCGTGGTGCGCACCCGGGGGTGGCGCGCGAGGATCGTGCGGCCCTGACGGGTGAGCGGCACCGACACCACACCCCTCCAGCCGCCAGGCAGCGTGACGCGCCGGGTGCCGAGGGCGATCCAGCTGTTCCGGGAGGCCACGCGCATTCGCAGGGCCACCGTCACAGCGCACGTCGCGGTGCTGGGCTGCTCACAGGTCACCGGAACAGGGACAGAGCGGGCGCCGCGACGGAGTGCGATCGTGCGTCCCGCTCGCAGCGCGAGGGCCGTCGCGGTGCGCGGCGGCGTGACGGGCGTGACCGGCGTGACCGGTGCGGCCGGCACGGCTGCCAGCGCGGCGTTCACGTCGATGCGGCCACCGGTCACCACCTTGCCCGCAAGCGACGGCATGCGCACCGCGGTGGACATGAGGGCGTCCTTCAGCTGTACCGCGGTGAGGGTGGGGTTCTTGGCAAGTAGCAGGGCCGCGGCACCGGCCACGTGGGGCGTCGCCATGGACGTGCCGCTGTAGAGCGCGTAGCTGCCGCTGACAGGCTGGTCGACAACGCAGGTGATTCGCGGCTGCGCGATCAGCACTTCAACCGGAGTGGTGGGGGCGCCGTTATCAAGGCTCTGCACGATGAAGGAGATCTTGACGCCCGTCTCGCCGCGGAGCGCGGAGAGGTCGACATTCCAGGCAATCAGGTCGCCCTCGGTATCGCCGGTCGTCGCACCGACGTACTGCGGCACCGGGTTATCATCAGTGACGTAGCCAACCGCCAATGCCTGGAAATGGTTTTCGAAGTCGAGGTCAGTCGCGATGGACGCCGTCATCCGGCACGACCGGCCGACAGGATCGAATTCAGCCGGGGCCGTGATGCTCCAGGCCTTGAGATCGAAGCCGATGTCCGTACCACTGGTTGCCGGGTCGCCGTTGAGCATCATGCCCTGTATGGCATTTGGTACCGAGAACCACTCCCAGCTGGCGGCGGGGTTCTGAGCCCAGCCGTCGGGCCGCGCCGTGGGGGTTCCGCCATCAGAGGTAATTGCCGGAGCGAAGGCGGTGGCGAAGTTGAGCACCGTGCTCTGGATGCCACCGCCAGGATTGTTCAGCGTGCTGCCGATACTGCCGCCCGGCGCGGCAACGTCGACCGACGTCGCCCCGTAATTGGAGAAACCCGCGAGGGCGCCATCTGCATCGATGGCCGCTACGCACAGCACGTTGGGCAGCGGCACGTTGCAGGGGTCCTGCGGAATGGCATCGTTATCGGTGCCATCGTTTCCCGCGGCCACCACGTACAGAGTGTTCGGGTGCTTGCTGATGGCATCGGTGGAGGGCTGCAGGTCCCCGGGACCGCCGAGGCTCACGTTCACCACGCGGGCCACCCCGCCCGCATACGCCAGGCCCTCGAGAGAGTTGGGGCAGGACCCGAAGAAGTTGCATGCCTTCACCGGCGTCATGCCCACGGTCCAGTTGACGCCCGCGACGCCCAAGCCGTTGTTTCCGACGCCGCCGATGGTGCCGGCTACATGGCTGCCATGGTCATTGTCATCCTCGAACGCGAGGGGATCAACGTAGCCATCGGCATTCGCCACGAAGTTTCGGCCCGTGGCGTTTCGCACGTTGGCGGCGAGGTCGGGGTGCGCGGAATCGATGCCGGTGTCCACCACCGCCACCGAAACATTTGCCGACCCTCGGGTGGTGCCCCAGGCGCTCAGGGCACCCATGTCAATTCCGGCAACCCCGGTGAACGGATTCGGGTCACCACCCACCACCTGCTGACCGGTGTTGCTGAGGCCCCACAGGCTGGGAAACAACGGGTCGTTGGGCCTGTTGTTGATGGTGGCGGGCACGTCGGGGACCGCCCACGTGACATCCGCGCGCGCGTCGAGCCTGCGCGCTACCCCGGCGGGCGTGGCGCCCTCGTCCACTGGAACCCGCCACACGCCCGGCAGCCCGTCCACCGGGCGCGCCCCCTGCGGCTGGGCACCCGCAGCACCGAGGACCCGGGACCGGGTGTCCGGCTGCGCGCGCACCGCGGTGCCCGCGTCGAACTTCACCAGAACATCGCGCATCACGGGGCGCATGCCCGTGGGGGTGGCGATCTGATCCACCGCGATTGGCGACTGCGCTGACACCGGGGAGGCGCTCGCCGTGGCCGACGCCGCGATGGCGGCAGACGACACGAGGAGTGCCGCGACAAGGCCGGCGTGGGGTCGACGCGACATGCGGTTTTCCAATCGGAGGGGGAAAGAAAACCCACCCTAGTGGGCGGGGCCTCAGCCCGCCGCTCGAGCGGGTCCACCCCGGCGGACGGGTAGGCCTACACGGGGACGGCGGGCGACACAGCGGCGGCGGCGTGACCGGTGCCGGCGAGGAACTCCGCTCCCAGCTTCTCGGACAGCGCGATCACCGCGAGGTGCGTGTTGGCCGATGGAACCCGCGGGATGATCGAGGCATCGATGCACCACGCCCCGTCGAGGCCGCGGATTCGGCCCTGCCCATCGGTGACCGCCATGGGGTCGGATGGAAGCCCCATGCGCAGCGACGCCACGGGGTGGTGGAAGGTCTCCACCGTGCGGAGGACGTGGTCGGGGTCGTCCAGGTTTGGCCACTCGTCCAACAGGTCGGCCAGCGGCTTGGTGCGGGCCACCGCGAGCAACTCGCGCCCGGCGGCCACGGCCAACTCGCGGTCGCCGGCCTCCTCCATCCATCCCATGTGCAGCACGGGCTGATCCATGGGGTTGGTGGACTGGATGTCCACGCGGCCCGTGCGGCCACGGGAGTCGGCCACCTGCACGTTGATCTCACTGATGCGGTGCCCGCCGTCCACGAAGCCCACGTAGGGCATCACCTGGAACAGCCGCTCCTCGCCGTGCACCTCGGCCTTCGACGTGAGCAGTGCCTGAATCCACGGGTGCGGCCACTGGGGGATGTCACTGCCGATCCAGAACCGGTAGGAGATCTTCGGGTGGTCCTGCATGCCCCGCCCCACGCCCGGCAGCTCATGCACCAGCCTGATGCCATGCGGCGTGATGGCGTCGGCAGGGCCCACGCCTGACCTCAGCAGCACTGCAGGGCTCTGGTAGGTGCCAAGGCACAGGATGACGTGGTCGGCCTCGTAGGTGACCCGCTCGCCGGTGGCCTCGCGGATGGCCTCGAGGCCCGTGGCGCGCGTGCCGTCGAGCACCAGGCGGTCTACGCGCACGCCCACCTCGAGGGTGAGGTTGTCGCGCGAGAGCGCCGGGTCGAGGTAGTGATCAGCCGGCGTCTGCCGCTTGCCATCACGCATGTTGAACGGCGTGGGGCCTATTCCGACCGCTCCGGGTGCGTTGTGGTCGGGCACCCACTCATGACCCCGCGCGACCGCCGCCTCGGCGAAGCGCTCGATCAGCGGGTACCAGGTGTCGCGCGGGTGCCGCGCGATGGGAATGGGCCCGTGGTCGCCGTGGTAGGGCTTGTCGCCGAAGTCCGTGTCGGTCTCGATGAACCGGAACCACGGCAGCATGGCCTGCCAGTCGAGCCCCGGCGCAAAGGCGGCCCAGTCGTCGTAGTGCTCGGGCAGGCCGCGCAGGGCGATGGCCGCATTGGTGATCGAGGAGCCCCCCACCACCTGCCCGCGTGGCACGTGCACACCGCGCGGCGAGGCCCCGGCCTGTGCCGTGAAGCCCCAGTCGTGGGTCTCCTTGATGATGCGGTACGCGTGCGCCAGCTCGGGCGGCCACTCGCCCGGCCGGTAGTGCGGACCGCTCTCCAGCAGCACCACCTCGATACCCGGGTCGGCAGACAGGCGCGCGGCCAGCACGCACCCGGCGGTTCCGGCTCCGGCGATGACGACGCGCATGCGGCTTCCCCCCCGTGTTACGCGGCGGCCAGGCGCCCGCCGTCGATCAGCATCACCTGCCCGGTCATGAACCCCGCGGCATCCGACAGCAGGAACACGATGGGCCAGGCGGTCTCATCAACCGTGCCCACACGCCCGATGGCGGTCTTGCTCACGAACTTCTCGGCAAGGGCCGGGTTGGTGTCCATCATCTGCTGCACCATCTCGGTGGTGATGGTGCCGGGGGCGATCGAGTTGACGTTGATGCCCGCAGGGCCGTACTCGACGGCCATCGTGCGGGTCATGGCGTCGAGAGCCGCCTTCGTGGCGTTGTAGGCCACCAGGTTGGGCAGACCGGCGAAGGCGGCGATGGACGACAGGTTGACCACGCGCCCTCCCTTGCCGGCCGCCACCATGGCGGGCAGCGCCGCCCGGGCGAACGCCGCGGAGGCGCGCAGGTTGACGGCCAGGATCTGCTGCCAGTCGTCGTCGGAGGTCTCGGCGGTGGGCGCGTACGCCGGGGAGATGCCGGCGTTGTTCACCAGTCCCCAGAGGTCGCCCATCTCCGCTGCGGCGGCCACCGCCTGCGGCGGCACGGCAGGGTCCTCCACCGCGCCCACCACGATGCGGCTCTGACCGGGCAGCGACGCTGCGACCTCGGCCAGGTCGTCACCCGAGCGCGCGACCAGCACGACGCTGCCGCCCGCGTGCGACACGGCACGGGCCGTGCCCGCCCCGATGCCCCGGGATGCCCCGGTGATGATGACCACGCGATCGTCCAGCCGGAAGGGAGCGTCCATGCCCCAAGGCTACGCCGGGTCCGGAACAGGCGTCCCCGGCACGTCCGGGGCACCTGTCCCTTCCTGCGCGAACCGCCCGTTGTCCTTGTGAGATCCGTTACAGGGCGTTCTACGATTACCGGGCCTGAGCGAGTCGACCCCGAAGGCAGGAGCCCACATGCTGAATTACGCATTCACCGAGGAGCAGGAGGACATCCGCGCGATGGTGCGCGAGTTCGCCGAGGCGGAGATCGCCCCGCTCGTCGAGGAGTCAGAGAAGGCCGAGAAGTTCCCCGTCGAGATCATGCCCAAGCTCGGTGAGCTGGGGCTGCTCGGCATCGTGTTCCCCGAGGAGTACGGCGGCATCGACGCCGGCAAGATCACCGAGTGCATCTTCGTCGAGGAGATGACCAAGGTCTGCGCCGGCATCACCGCGTCGGTCAACGCGCACGCCGACCTGGCGTCGTTCCCGATCTACAAGTTCGGCACCGACGAGCAGCGCGCCAAGTACCTGCCCGACGCCATCGCCGGACAGACCATCGGCTCGTATGCCATCACCGAGCCCAACACGGGTTCTGACGCCGCCGGTCTTGCCACAAGCGCCAAGAAGACCTCGAACGGCTACGTCATCAACGGCCGCAAGAACTTCATCACCAACGGCACCATCTGCGACTTCTGCCTGGTCGCCGCCTACACCGACAAGGACAAGCGCGGTGAGGGCATCTCGGTGTTCATCGTCGACCGGGACACCCCGGGCTTCGAGGTCACCCGCAAGCTCGAGAAGATGGGCCACCGGTCGTCGGACACCGCTGAGCTGGTGTTCGAGGACTGCGAGGTCGGCGAGGAGACCCTGCTGGGCGGCAAGGAGGGTGCCTTCGGCGCCCTGATGGAGGCGCTCATCACCGGTCGCGTGTCGCACGGCGTCAAGTCGGCCGCCATCGCCGAGGCCGCCCTGGAGCAGGCGATCAAGTACGCCAAGGAGCGCGAGGCCTTCGGCCGCTCGCTCAGCAAGTTCCAGGCGCTGCGCTTCAAGCTGGCCACCATGGCCACCAAGGTGGAGGCCGCCAAGGCCCTCGCGTACAAGGCCGCCTGGCTCTACGAGACCGGCCAGCCGTGCGTGAAGGAGGCCTCGATGGCCAAGTACTTCTCGGCCGAGGTCGCCGACGAGGTCACGCGCGAGGCCGTCCAGGTGCACGGTGGCTACGGCTACATCACCGAGTACCCGGTGGAGCGCATGTACCGCGACGCCAAGCTGGCCTCGATCACCGAGGGCACCTCGGAGATCCAGCAGCTGATCATCAGCAAGGAGATCGGCCTCTAGGGTCCGACTCCACTCGCTCAGGCACTCGAAGGGCCCCGGGAAACCGGGGCCCTTCTGCGTTCCGGGGGCGGGTTGCCCCTAGCGGTGTGCGTGCCGCGTGCGCCGGGTGGCAAGGTGCGACAGGCCTGCCAGCACCATGTCGCCGGCTCGCGCGCCCACGGGCTTGCGCAGGCGGGCCATCTCGACCCGCGCGGCGGCAAGCGCAGTACGCAGCTGGTCGCGCTCGGCCCTGAGGGCCGCGACCTCGTCGGACAGGCGGTCCATGTCGGCGCGCAGCGCCACGGCCTCCTCGCCGCCGCGGCCCGAGCGAACCGACTCGATGCCCGACGGGTCGATCAGTGTGCGCTGCTGGCCCACGGGGCCGGTGGTCTCACCGTGCAGGCGCCCCGAGCGCAGGTAGCGCCAGACGGTGCGCTCCGACACACCCAGCTCGTGGGCGGCCTCGGCGACGGTCATGGTGTGTGAGGTGGTGGCCATGCCCCGCATTTCGACGCCCGCGGGTGGGCCCCTGCCACGTCGTCAGGGGCAGGGGCGGTCCACCGCGGGGTCGGATGCGAATCTCACCACCGAATCGAGGGCCACCTGCATGGCGGTCGGTTCCACCGTGGGCAGGGGCGCGCCGTTCGAGTACGGGTGGTCGAGGGCGGCGATGAGCACGAGCGTGAAGGCGATGATCAACGCCGAACCGCATGTGATGAGCGCCTGCAGCCACGTGAACTCACTCGCCAACAGCACGGCGCTGAGGGTGATGACCAGTATCGCGCCGATGACCACCATCACCCAGAAGAGCGCCGGCAGCTGCGCGGCGCGATCGTGGCGCAGTGATCTGGCCTCGCGCAGTTCGGCCTCGCCCTCGATGAGCGCGCCCAGGGCGGCGTCGCGCACGGCGTTGCCGTTGGCGGCCATGGCAACGGTCTGCGAGATGCGGTCGCTGGTGGCGTCGACGAATCGGCTGCCGGCGGCACCGCCATCCGGCTCCCTGTTGCCCCAGTCGTACTGGATCACCTGCCGCGCGTAACAGACCAGCTGGTGCGACAGGTCGTCGCGCAGCGGCGCCGGCATCGTCAGCGCGGTGCGCGACAGCGTGGTGACGGCCCGGGCCTCATCGGTTGCGGCCTGGCGGGCATCCTGGAAGGTGCCGAGGGCGGCCACCAGCACGAAACCCAGGATGATCGCGAAGCCGAAGTTCAGGTCATTCGGTCGCTCGGCGGCCACCTCGGGGAACCTGACGATGGGACCCCGCCGCTGGTACAGGCGCGCGATCACGATGGCCGCCACCGAGACCAGCATCGGCACCACCAGCAGCAGCAGGATCACACCCAGGCTCATGAGCCCTCCGCCGTGTCGATTGCCCGCCCGCGAACCAGCACGGCATCCTCAACCCGATAGGCGCCGAAGAGCGTGTTCGAGGTATCGCCGGTCAGCCCGACCGAGTAGGTGCCGATCACCGATGCCCGGTCGGTCGTGGCCAGGGCCACCCGCGTCACTGCGGCGCGCTGGGCGCCCAGCGCCATACCGCCCAGTGGCGTCTTGGCGTTCGCCGCGCGGATGGATGAGATCGTGAGTGCCATGGCCTCATAGGCGAATAGCGACCCAGCGGCCGGTTCATGATCGATGCGCGCGCGGAGGATGCTCGACACGCGGTCGCCGTCCGGGCCGTAGTACTCCAGGGGCAGCTGGAACGTGGTGAGGTAGGCAAGCCGCTCCAGCGGCCCGAGGCCGGCGAGGAACGCGCGGAATGTCAGCGCATCCGGACCCGAGACCACCGCCGACGGGCTGGTGGCTGCCGCGGCGCGGGTGGCGGCAACGGCGAGGGCCTGGTCGTTCACCGCCAGCAGCAGCGCCCAGCGCCCCGGCAGGTCCCGGTTCTTGATGGCGATGCGGCGGGCGGCGGCGGCGGCTGTGGCCCGATTGACCGTGCCGTGCGACACCGCGGGGATCGACCGGGTGCGCGCATACGAGAGGATGTCCCTGGAGAGGCCTGTTCCGAACCGCCCGCCGTCATCCAGCACCTCGATGCGCCGGATGCCCTCCTCCTGCAGGTAACCGACAAGGGCGCGGGCCTGCACCCGGTCATTGGGCACGATGCGCACGATGTTCCGCTTGCCCGTCGGCGCGATGTCCGGGGGCGGGCCGGGCAGGCCATCGGGGCGGATGGTGAGGCTCACCGAGGTGGCGCTCATGAGGACCTCCAGCATGCCCGCGCGGTTCAGCACGGGAGCAGCAGCCGAGGTGGATGACGAGCTGACCGGGCCGACCACAGCGAGGGCGGTCGGATCGGCGACGGCCGCGGCGGCGGCGGCGGCGGCGCGCTCCGGGCTCTCCTCGCCGTTCGCGTCAGACGCGTTGGCGAACACGCCCTTCACGGTCAGGCCGTCGGATGGGCCTCCGAGTTCCTCGAGCGCCAGCTCCATCGCCGCTCGCCAGTCCTTGATGTCGTTGCCATCCAGGTCGAGCGGCATGATCGCGTGCACCGTGCGCACTGCCCCGGCCCCCCGGTCGGCGACAGTCGTGCCAGCCGTTGGTGAACCGGTCGACGCTGACTGCGGGGTGTCGGATCCGCATGCGCTGAGGCCTGCGACGAGAGCGCAGGCGGCGACGGCGAGGGGTATGAGTCGGCGGGGGATCATCGGGGGAGGTGGCCCCGGTCCGGCGCGGGTGCGCCGGACCGGGAAGCCCTCAGCCCTTGCGCTGGATCAGCATGTTCCAGACGCCACGCTGTACGACCTTGTCGTCCTGGTTGAGGACCTCGACCTCGTACTTGCACCAGCCGGCCTTCGGGTTCTTCTCGTTCTCGGCCTTCTCGCCGATGGTGCGCTTCACGCGGATGGTGTCGCCGATGAACACCGGGGCGCGGAACTGCCACGAGTCAAGGCCCACGAAGGCGGCCGTGGCGATCTTCGGCTCCATCTTCTCGACCTGCAGGCCGGTGGCGATGGAGGTCACGAGCATGCCGTGCGCGACGCGCTGGCCGAAGACGGACTCCTTGGCGCCGACGTCGTCGATGTGGAACCAGTTGAAGTCACCGGACACGCCGCAGAAGTTGACGACGTCGGCCTCGGTGACCGTACGACGAAGCGACTCGGCGGTGTCGCCCGCGTTCAGCTCCTCCCAGAAAAGACGCTCAGCCACAAGAACTCCTCGAAATCGTTTGGGGCGCCCGCGACCCGGGCACCGAAGCGACGAGGAGCATAACCCGCCCCGGCGCACACCGGGCCGGTGTCCGGAAGGAAAGCGCCGGGGGCAACGAATGGATCGTGGACTCAGCCCGGTGTGATCCTGCAGTTGCGGCCCCCGCAACTGCCGATCACGGGCCGGGCGTGTCCACGATCCATTCGGTGCCCCCGGCGCGACCCCCCGGAACGACGAAGGCCCCGGCGGATGCCGGGGCCTTCGCGGTACTGCAGGTGAAGCGGGGTGCTGCCTAGAGCGCCTCGACCGCCTTGGCGATGCGGTCCATGCCCTCCTCGAGGATCTCGTCGGGGGCGGCGTAGGTGAAGCGGATGTGGCCCTCGCCGCGGTCACCGAAGGCGTTACCGGCGACGACGCCCACGCCGTGATCCTCGACCAGGTAGTCGGCGAACTGCTGGGCGGTCATGCCCGTGCCGCGGATGTCGGGGAACACGTAGAACGAGCCGTCCGGCGTCATGCAGTCGATGCCGTCGATCTTGTTGAAGGCCTCCACCACGAAGTCGCGCTTCGCCTTGAGGCGCGCGGTCTGCACGGCCACGTGCTCCTGCGGGCCGGTCATGGCGGCCAGGCCGGCGAGCTGCACGAACGCGGGCACGTTGGTGACCGAGTTCTGCTGGAAGATGTCCATCGCCGTGATGAGCTCGGCGTTGGCCACGCACCAGCCGATGCGGAAGCCGGTCATGATGTAGGTCTTCGAGAAGGTGTCGACCACGATCGACTGGTCCTTGAAGTCCTTCACGTACGAGATCGACTCGTGCACCTGGGGCTCGTAGACCATGTGCGAGAAGATCTCGTCGGTGAGCACGATGATGCCGTGCTCGCGGCAGATCTCCGCGATCTCATCCAGCTGGCGCACGATCATGCCGTTCGGGCGCTGCGGGGTGTTGATGATGAGCATCTTGGTCTTCGGCGTGATGAGCGACCGGAGCGAGTCGAGGTCGAACGCGAAGTCCGGCTCCACCAGCGGGGCGTACACGACCTTGCCGCCGGCGTAGGTGATCCAGAACTCGTCGGGCGGGTAGCCCGGGTTCGGGAAGATGACCTCATCGCCCTGGTCCACGATGGTGAGCAGCGACTGCGTGAGGGCGTGCTTGGCACCCATGGTCACGAGAACTTCCTCGCGCTTGGTGGGACGACCGCGCGAGGTCATCTCCTCGGCGATGGCGTCGCGCAGCTCGGGAAGACCCGGGCCCGGCACGTAGCGCACGTGGCCGTCATGCACGGCCTTGGCTGCAGCCTCGTAGATGTGAGGGGCGGGGTAGAACTCGTCGCCCTGGAAGTCGCCCTTCTCGAAGTGGAGGATCCGCTGACCGGTCTCCTTCTCGAGGGCCTCGGCCTTGCGCATCGACGCCCACTGCTTGGGGAGGACGAAGTGCTGGGTGCGGCTGGACAGCGCGTCGCGGATGTCCTTGAGGGCATCGCTGCTCATAGGGGTACTGCTCCTTTCGGGATACGTGCTCGCCCGACTACCGGACGGCGCGGAGAGCGGCGCTCGGCCGCGGGGTTGGATGTGTGGTGGCCCTCACGCGGCTGGCAGCGCGCGTGTAGGCACCGGACTGAGAGGCGCCGAGGCGTCGGGAAAGCCCGTCCGCGGCGTCGATGACGAGGCGCGCGAGTTCATCCACGCGCTCAGGGGTGACCCGGGTGACCGGACCGCCGATGCCGAGTGCGGCGACGACGCGGCCGGTGTGGTCCCGGATGGGGGCCCCGACGCAGCGGAGGCCCTCGTCGTACTCCTCGTCGTCCACCGCGTAGCCCTGCTCGCGGATGTCCGCGAGCTCAGCCAGCAGGCGATCGACGTCGGTGGTCGTCGTACGGGTGTACGACGCCATGCCGTGCGCTCCCAGGATGGTGCGCACGTCATCCTCGCCGAGATCGGAGAGGAGGACCTTGCCGAGGCTGGTGGCGTGCGCCGGGTACCCGCGGCCCATGGCCGACGGGATCCTCAGGGCGCGACGCGCCTCGACCTTCTCGATGTAGATGGCCTCGCCGCGCTCGAGAACGGCCAGGTGGCCGGTCTCGCCGGACGCGGTCACGAGCCCCTCGAGATACGGAAGGGCCTCATCCCACAGGCTCATCTGCTCGAGCACGATTCCGCCCATCTCGAACATGCGAAGGCCAAGGCGGTACCGCTGGGTGCGCGGCTCGCGCTCCAGCAGGCCGACGGCCTCGAGGTTCACGAGGAACCTGTGGGCGGTGCTCTTGTGAAGCCCCGTGCGCTCGGCGATCTCGGTGACGCCGAGCTCGGGCTCCTCGACGCTGAAGACGTCGAGAATGGCGCCCACGCGCTCGACGGCCTGGATGCGGTACCGGTCGGGTGCAGCGGTGGTTTCGGTGTGGGCTGTCGTTGCCATGTCTCGGACTGCGAAACGCCGTCTTGTGACGCTTGCGACTAAGGCGGGATTCGTATCAGCGCGTTCAGGCACCGGCAAGTGGCGAACCCGACCCCGCAGTGGCGGTATCGCATTGCGAGACACCCCGGGCGGCCCGTATGCGCGTTCGTTATCGCGGCGGCCGTCGCCCCGGTACGCTTCCCCGACCGGATACCAGCCCGAAGGGGAGCCGAGGCGTGGCCTACGAGGACATCATCTACGAGACCGGCGATGGCCGGGCGACGATCACCATCAACCGCCCGGAGAAGCTGAACGCATTCCGCATGCAGACCATCATCGAGATGGGCGAGGCGTTCGAGGCAGCGGCCGATGATGAGTCGGTGGGCGTGGTCATCCTCACCGGCGCGGGCGAGCGCGCGTTCTGCGTGGGCGGCGACGTGGTCGACCCCACCCGCACCGCAGCCGAGAAGCGGCACCTCCACACCCTGTCGCACCGCGTGGCCAACGCAATCCGCAACAACGGCAAGCCGGTCATCGCCAAGGTGCACGGCTACTGCATCGGCGGCGGCAACGAGCTCAACGTGATGTGCGACCTCACGCTGTCGGGCGAGTCGGGCCGCTTCGGCCAGGCCGGCCCCAAGATCGGCTCGGCGCCGCTGTGGTGGGGCTGCCAGCTGATGCCGGCGGTCGTCGGCGAGAAGAAGGCACGGGAGATCCTGTTCCTCACGCGTCAGTACGACGCCTACGAGGCGCTTGAGATGGGTCTCGTCAACAAGGTCGTGCCCGACGACCAGCTCGATGCCCTGGTCGATGAGTGGTGTGACGACATCCTGCGCCGCTCGCCGCAGGGCCTGCGCCTGGCGAAGATCTCGATGAACACCGCGACCGACGCCCTGTACTCGTCGGTGCAGCACGGCCTGGAGCTGGTGGCCCTGAACCACGTGTACGGACCCGAGCCCAAGGAGGGCATCGCGTCGTTCCAGGAGAAGCGGCCCGCCGACTGGCGCAAGTTCCGCGGCGGCGAGGGCCCCGACCCCGCCACGCCGCCCCTGTCGTCGAAGGGCGCAGCCAAGAAGCCGGCCGCGAAGAAGCCGGCTGCGAAGCCCGCGGCCAAGCCCGCTGCCAAGAAGGCCCCGGCGGCGAAGGCCAAGCCGGCGGCCAAGCCCGCTGCCACGAAGGCCCCGGCGGCGAAGGCCAAGCCGGCGGCCAAGCCCGCTGCCAAGAAGGCCCCGGCAGCGAAGAAGCCGGCCCCTCGCATGACGTCGGCCACCAAGGGCTCGACCGGCGGGCGCAAGGCCACCACCCGGCGGACCAGCCGGTGAACGAGGCCCTCCTCACCGGCCTCGCGCCGACCCGGCGCGCGGCCGTGGAGAAGGCCCTCTCGGGCGACCGGCTCACGCGGGCCGACTCGCTCGCGCTGGTCGGTGCCTCGGGCGCCGAGCACCCGGCGCTGTGGGCGGCCGCCGCCCACCTGCGCGACCTCACGCGCCCGCCCATCGTCACGTACTCGCGCAAGGTGTTCATCCCGCTCACGAACCTGTGCCGCGACGTCTGCTCGTACTGCACGTTCGCCGTCGACGAGGACAGCCCCAGGGCGAAGACGATGTCGCCCGACGAGGTGCGCCGCATGGCCGAGGAGGCGCGCGACCTGGGATGCAAGGAGGCCCTCTTCTGCATCGGCGACCGCCCCGAGGTGCGCTGGCCGAAGTACCGGGACATCCTGCGGGGCTTCGGCCACGAGAGCACGCAGTCGTACCTGGTGGCCATGTGCCGGATGGTGATGGAGGAGTACGACCTTCTCCCCCACCCCAACGCCGGCATCATGAGCGAGCGCGAGTTGCGCGAGCTGCGTGAGGTGTCCCCCAGCCAGGGGATCATGCTCGAGAGCACCTCCGAGCGGCTGTGCGCCCCCGGCGGGCCGCATGAACACGCCCCCGACAAGAAGCCGCGCACGCGCCTGGCGATGATCCGCCGTGCGGGCCGCCTGCGCATCCCCTTCACCACCGGAATCCTCATCGGCCTCGGCGAGACCGAGGACGAGCGCGTGGACGCCCTGCTGGCCATCCGCGACCTGCACGACGAGTACGGGCACATCCAGGAGGTCATCGTCCAGAACTTCCGGGCGAAGCCCGAGACGCCCATGGCCGATGCCGGCGAGCCCGGGCTCATCGACCTGATGACCACCTGCGCCATCGCGCGCCTGGTGCTGGGCCCCGACATGAACATCCAGGCCCCGCCGAACCTGTCGGCCGACTACGGGCCGCTGCTGCTCACGGGCATCAACGACTGGGGCGGCGTGTCGCCGGTATCGCCCGACTTCATCAACCCCGAGCGCCCGTGGCCCGACCTCGACCTGATGGCCGGCATGTGCCAGGAGTCGGGCTATCCGCTGCGCGAGCGGCTCACCGTGTACCCCGAATACGCGCTCGACCCCGAGTGGGTCGACCCCGGCGTCATGCCATACGTGAAGGCACTCGCCACCGACGCGGGCTACCCGCGCGAGGATGCCCACCTGACCGCGGAGGCCACCGCCTGATGGATCGCGTGACGATGCTGCGACTGGGTGAGGACCGCTCCGACGGCGGCACCGCCCGTGAATCCGGTGCGTGGGATGAGGCATCCGTGGGATCCGCCGTGTCGGCGCGCATCCTCCCGGTGTCGCTGGGGCAGCCCCATCGCGGTGCCGCCGCCTTCGTCACCACATGGGACCAGGCCATCGCCCTGCACGACGATGGCGTCGACGGCATCCGCATCACGGTGCTTCACGAGGGTTCGCGCGCAGACGTTCTGGACGGCGTTCTGCGGTCGCACGCCGCGTTCCTGCGCACCACCCCCGAGCGCCTGGCCGAGGCAGTGGACATCGCCTCGCTGCCCGCATGCGACGTTCGCGTGTCGATGGTGGCCCGCGACCTCGACGAGGCCGTCGCGGCGGTACGCGGGGGTGCCCGCGATGTGGTGGTGGACGGCTGGGATGACGACGCCGTCGCGGCGCTGCGCGATGCGATCCTCCCCGAGGTGCTGGTGGAGCGCACCGCTCTGCCGCTGGGAACCCCCATCGAGGCAGTACGCGATCGCGTCGCGATGCCGCTGTTCACGTGCTGGCTGCAGCAGGTCGATACCCGCGGAGCAGCCCGCCCCCGTCACCCGTGGGCGCCGGGGCGGGACATGCACCCGCCCGTTCCGTCTCGCCGGGCATCGTCCGAGTGGCCCGACGCCGCGTGGATGGATGCCGATCAGGTGCGCGACCTCGACCGCGTGCCGCCCGACCTCGCGGGAATCCTCGAGCGCTCGCTCGCGGGCACCGCGCCCACCGTGCCCGAGATGGTGCGCCTGTTCGAGGCACGCGGCGTGGAGGTGGACGTCATCGCGCACGTGGCCGACCAGCTGCGCGAGCGCGCCAATGGCGAGCAGGTCACGTACGTCGTCAACCGGAACATCAACTACACGAACCAGTGCTACTTCCGGTGCGGCTTCTGCGGGTTCTCACGGGGACCCAAGAGCTACAACGCCCGGGAGACCCCGTACCGCATGGACCTCGACGAGGTCGTCACCAGGTCGCAGGAGGCCTGGGACAAGGGCGCGACCGAGGTGTGCCTGGTCGGGGGCATTCACCCCGACTTCACCGGCGACTTCTACGCATCGGTGCTCGAGAGCATCAAGGGCGCCCTGCCCGACATGCACGTGCACGCGTTCACCCCGCTCGAGGTGTGGCAGGGCGCGCACACGCTGGGCGTGCCGGTGCGCGAGTACCTGGAGCGGCTGAAGGCGTCCGGGCTGGGATCACTGCCGGGAACCGCAGCGGAGATCCTCGACGACGACGTGCGCGAGCACCTGTGCCCCGACAAGATCCGCACGGCCGAGTGGGCCGAGGTGATGATCGCCGCCCACGAGAGCGGCATCCGCGCCACCAGCACCATCATGTGCGGCCACATCGACGGCCCGGTCTCGTGGGCCAACCACTACGAGGTGCTGCGCCAGGTGCAGCGGCGCACCGGCGGGTTCACCGAGTTCATCCCGCTGCCCTTCGTGCACATGGCGTCGCCCATCTTCATCCAGGGCCGCTCGCGCCCGGGTCCCACCTGGGACGAGGTGGTGCTGGTGCATGCCGTGGGCCGCATCGCATTCGACGGCCTCATCCCCAACATCCAGGCGTCGTGGGTGAAGCTGGGGCTCGAGGGCGGCGCCACCCTGCTGCACGCCGGCTGCAACGACATGGGCGGCACCCTCATGAACGAGAGCATCAGCCGCTCGTCAGGCGCCTCGCACGGCGAGGAGGTCACGGCCGACGAGCTGGAGGCCGTCATCCGCGCCAATGGCCGCACCCCGGCGCGGCGGAACACCGTCTACGAGATCATCGAAGCGGCGGTCTGACCGGCAGCAGGCAGGCTCCGATGTTGCGCACGTGGAACGGCAGCGCGCGCGATCCCGGTGATGCACGGAGGACGGGTTAGCGTGGAACCCGACGCACGCAGAGGGGGTGTGGCGGGTGCTGGCCTGGGCGGTTGTGGGGCTCGCGGCGGTTGCCGTCGCAGCGTTCTGCTGGTGGGTGATGCAGGATGACCGGCGTGCGCGCTCGGCCCACCGGGCCGAGCTCAGGGTGATCGCGAGACAGCAGCACCGGTCGACCGGGATACCCGAAGCCGGCCCCGAGACGCCCGACGACACCGGGGAGCAGGAGCAACGGGCCGCCTAGGCCCCTCAGCCGTCCAGCTTCTCGCGCTCGCGCAGGGCCCTCATCATGTTCTCGACGCGGGCGAACTTGAGCCGGGGGCGCCCGAGCTCCCCGCCCTTCTCCACCTCGCGCTCGTCGAGGTACTTCCAGTCGGCGAACGACACCACCTCCCCCTGCCGCTCGGCGAGGAAGCGCTCGAACACCTTCGCGGGCAGCACGTCCCGCCGCAGGCGCTGAGCGCGCACGTCGTCGACCAGCATCTCCACGCTTTCCTGCGCGTCGGGCTTGTTGGTGCCGATGATCCCGTTGGGTCCGCGCTTGATCCACCCCGCGGCGTACTCGCCCACGCGGGACTGGCCCGTGAGGGGGTCGATCACGCGGCCGCGGTCGTTCGGGATGGTGGCGGTGATGGGGTCGAAGGGGACACCCGGCAGCGACACGCCCTGGTAGCCGATGGCACGGAACACGATGTCGGCGGGGATGACCTCGTGGTCATCCGTGGCGCGGGCGCGCAGCTCGCCGTTGTTGCCGCGGTAGAGCTCGTTGCGAACGACCTCGATGCCCTCGACGCGGTCCTTGCCCACGATCTCCACCGGTGACACCAGGAACCGGAAGACGATGCGCCGGTCGTGCCCGCGGTCGCCGCGCTCCGACAACTCGCGGAGCAGTTCGAGCACCTGATCGCGACCCCGGTCCGGCTGCTGCTCGGTGTCGTGCAGCGAGTGCGGGTCCAGCTGCATGTCGGCCGGGTCGACGATGACGTCGATGTCGTCGCGCTCGGCCAGCTCGCGCAGCTCGCGATAGGTGAATGCCGCCTGGGCCGGCCCGCGGCGCCCGAGGATCGTGACCTCGCGCACCTGGTTGGCCGACAGCGCACGCAGGGCATGGCCGCCAATGTCGGTGGCGGCGAGTTCATCCGGCGGCAGCATGAGAACCCGCGCGACGTCCATGGCCACGTTGCCGTTGCCCACCACCACCACGCGCTCGCCGCTGAAGTCGAACGTGAGGTTGCGCTGGTCGGGGCTGGCGTTGTACCAGCCCACGAAGTCGCTGGCGCCGTGGCTTCCCGGCAGGTACTCGCGGGGAATGCCCAGGCGGCGGTCGGACCGCGCGCCCACGCAGTAGATGACCGCGTGGAAGTACTCGAGCAGGTCCTCGTGCTCGATGTCCGCTCCGAACTCCACGTTGCCACGGAAGCGGAAGTCGGGGTTCGCGGCGATCTTGTCGTACACCCGGGTGACCGACTTGATCTTGGGGTGGTCGGGCGCGACGCCGGCGCGCACCAGGCCGAAGGGTGTGGGCAGGCGATCGAACATGTCCACCTGCACGTGGAGGTCATCCTGCGACAGCACGTGCTCAGCGGCGTAGAACCCGGACGGGCCCGATCCGATGATGGCCACCCGCAGCGGGTTGCGACTGCTCCCCACCGGCACCTAGATCACCACCCCGTGCTCATCGATCGGCGAACGGAAGACGTCCTGGTCCTCACGCCGCACCAGGTCGTGCAGCGATCCGGGTGCGGGCGCCGTACGCAGGCCGCGCACCAGCGCCGCCGGGCGCCCCGATGACTTGCCGATGAGCATCCCCGCGGCCGCGGCGATCTCGTCGCCCAGCGCCTGGTCGGTTGCCACCAGCATCCTGCCCTCCCTGTCGCGTCCACCCCGGTGGTCGAGCACCGGCTCGAATCCCGCCACTCCGACAGCCACGTTGACGAGGCCCCTGCGGAACGCCCGGCCGTGCGTGTCGGTGATGACCACCCCCACCCTGCCACCGGCGGCACGCGACAGGGCATGCTGGATACGCCGCGCCGACGCATCGGGGTCATCCGGCAGCAGCACCACGGTTCCATCTGCGGTGTTCGACGCGTCGACGCCGGCATTCGCGCAGATGAACCCGTGCCGGGTCTCGCACACCACCAGCGAGCGGCGCCTGCGCACCACCTTGCGGCTCTCCCCCAGGATCACCTCACACAGGGCGGGATCCTTCCCGGTGGCGTCGGCCAGGGCACGCGCCTCGTCGCCGGGATCGACATCGGCGAGGCGCACGATGCGCCCCTCGGCCTTGCTCACCACCTTGTGCGCCACGGCCAGCACGTCGCCCGGCTCCAGCCCGGCATCCATCGCGACAGCGGCGAGCATGCCGGCCAGGTCGTCGCCGGGCACGATCTCCGGCAGCGCCCCCAGCACCATGATGCGCACCTCGTCACCGGGCGCCGCGCCCCGTGCCGCGCGGGCACTCAACCGGCCGTCCCCGATGCCGGCTGCCCCAGCCCCAGCCGTGCCAGCGCACGGCCCGTGGCGCCGCCCGGCTCGCGCCTCACCAGCTCGGCGAGGTCGTCGGGCGTATCGACATCCAGCCCGATTCCCGGGTGGTACACGACCTCGGCGCTTACGCCCATGGCCGCCGCCTGGGCCACATGCAGGGCCAGCGAGCCGGGGCCGAGATTGGGCGTGAACGCCCCGGGCGGGGTGATGAGCATGGCATTCGTGCCCGTGCCGTCCTGCGACCTCGCCAGCACCACTGCGTCGCCCTCGGGCGCCGCGCCGACGAGGTGATCGACGTCCGCGGTCGTGATGAGGGGCAGGTCGCTCACCACCACCAGGGCGCTGTGGGCATCGAGGACATCCAAACCCAGCGACACCGCCGCGTTGATGCCCTCTGGCGGGTCGTGGTCGGCCACCGTGCGCGCGCCGATGCTCTCGGCCACGGCGCGGGCCCGCTGGTCGGACGTGACCACCACGATCTCCCCCAGCCGCGCGCTGCCTGCGAGGGCGGCAAGCACGTCGCCGAGCATGGCCGACTGCAGCACGCGGCGCTCAGGCCGATCGAGCACCCCCGAGAGGCGTCCCAGCGCGTAGCCCAGCCTCTTCACGGGCACCACCGCGCCCACGTCGTGCGCCGCCATCAGCCGGCCGCCTCGATGACGGTGCGCGCGAGGCGCTCGCGCGACGGGCGGTCGGGCATGAGGATGTCGGCCAGCACCGGCCGCACCCCGAGGGCCTCGATGCCGGCGGCTTCCGCGGCGTCGGACTCGTGGATGACGAACGTGGCGCACACGTCGGCGTAGATCTCGGCCATCTGGCGGGCTGAGCACTCCGTATAGCCGGCACCGCGCAGGAACCTGTGTGCCGGGCCCTCCACGGGCACGCCGCCCACGATGGGGCTCACCCCGATCACGCGATCGCGCCGGGCGGCAAGGGCGTCGCGCACTCCCGGCACGCCCAGGATGGTCCCGATCGAAACGATGGGGCTCGACGGCGCGATGACGATCAGGTCGGCCGACCCAATGGCCTCGATCACACCCGGCGCCGGGGCGGCCTGATCCAGGCCCTCGATGCGGATCGACTCGATCTCCTCCCGGGCGCCGTCGCGCACCAGGTACTCCTGGAATCGCAGTTCGCCCGTGGGGGTGGTGATGATGGTGCGCACGGGGTCGTCGGTCATGGGCAGCACGCGGGCCTCCACCCCGAGACGACCCCGGAGGTCGTCGACCACGTCCGACAGCCGCGCGCCATCGCGCATCATGAGGGTGCGGTGGATGTGCGTGGCCATGTCGCGATCGCCCAGCCCGAACCACGCGGGGCGCCCGTACGTGGCGAGGCCCTCGAGGCAGCGGAAGGTGTCGTCCGCGTACCCCCAGCCCCTGTCCGCCACCACCCCGGCCAGGCAATAGAGGTTGATGTCGAGGTCCGGGCACACAAGAAGCCCGAAGAACTCGCCGTCGTCACCCGTGTTGACGATCGCGGTGAGGTCGCGCTGGCCACCGGCGAGCGCGAGCCCGTGCACCATTTTCGATCCGCCGGTGCCCCCGGCAAGCGCCACGATCACGGGCGCGAGGCTACCAGCGGGCAGGCGCCGTGCGGGCGTTCAGTCCATGTCGGCGTGAATGGACATCCAGAAGGTGCGCTCCACCATCAGGCGCGTGCCCCTTCGGCGGTGCAGGCGGTCGATGGGGCGAAGCTCAGTGGTGTCTGCGGCCACGATGACATCGGACCTGCGGAGGGCACTCGACACCACACGCAGGCCATGCTCCTCTGCCAGCGCGCGCATATCGGCGGGCGTGAGCGGCACGCCCCCGCGGGTGCCGATGAGCGGCAGCCGGAATCGCACGCTCGTGCCGGCCGGGAGGTCGCTCAGGGCCAGTCCGGTGAACTCACGATCGCCGAGGTCAATGAGGTCGTCCACATGCTGGATGGTGAGCCCCAGGAGGACCCCTACGCGCTCGAGGTCGAGCCGCTCGGCGGGGGTGATGACTCCATCGATCAGGGCATGCGCAACGTGGTCGGCCATGAGGAAGCCGGCCAGGCGTGACGTCCTGGAGGGCGAGAGGCCAAGTTCCCGGGCCAGGCGGTCGAGTTCCTCGACCTCGCCGTCCTCGATGTGGCGGTCATCGAGGGCGCTGTTGAGGGCGGCCGCCCACTGGCGGTCGGCCTCGGTGAGCGCGCGGTCGTCATCCGGGTGCTCCTCCGCGTATTCCAGGGACAGGGCGCCGGCCCCCATGACGCGCCCGACACCGGAGTTCCTGAACACGAGCCAGAGCCCGGCACAGACGAGGGCCAGGCCGATCCAGGTCTTCGCGCTGGGGGTCTCCCCGAGTATCGGCCACGCGGTGAGCACGCCCACCACGGGCACGAGCAGGAACCACGACGACACCGTTGCCGCGCCGCCTCGCATGAGCGCGAGGTAGAAGAACGTGAAGGGCAGGGCCGACCCGACGATGGCGATGAACACGATGAGGGCGACTTCGCGCCCGCCCATCGCCGTGGGCCCGGATTCGAAGAGAACCGACAGGATCACCAGGACCGGGCCGCCGATGAGCATCTGCCAGCCGGCGATCGCAACCGGCTCGGCGCCCCCGCGGATTCGCTTCGCCACCGCCACGGTTCCCACCGCCCAGGCGATGGCGCCGCCAAGCACCACGATCGACACCAGGCTGACGGATGGCGGCCAGAGCGGCCCCTCCCACGCCACCACGATCGCGCCAAGCAGGCCCACGCCCAGACCGCTCCACTGCACGCGCGTCATGTGCTCACCCAGCACGAGCACGGCGAGCAGCGCCACGAACAACGGGTCGGTGTTCTGCAGCACGGCGGTGAGGCCGGCCCCCTCGTAGGCGATGCCGATGTACGAGGCCCCGTACAGCAGCACGGACTGCGTGAGGGCGAGGATGAGCACCACGCTCCACGGGCATCCGGGCATGAACGGGCGCCGGAGCGCGATGAGCACGATGAGCAGGAAGGCCCCGGCAATGGCCACGCGCGCACCGGCTGCGAGGAGCGGTGGCCACGACTCCACCAGCCAGGCGGACGGCACGTACACGAGCCCCCAGCCGAGCACCGCGGCAAGACCGAGGACGGCGATGACAACCCGGGCATCACGGGGGGGCGCCGCGGGGGAAGCGTGGCTCATGCGGGGAACCTTGCCAGAGGCTGCGTACGGCCCGTCGGGCGCGGGGCCATGCGTTGCGCGGGAGACCTAGGTCCGCGAGGGGGCCAGCACCATCCACAGCCCCACGCACACCAGGGCCAGGCCCACCCACAGGCGCACGCCGGGGGTCTCCCCCAGCAGCGGCCACGCGGTGAGCACGCCCACCACGGGCACCAGGAAGAACCAGGCCGACACCTTCCCGGCCTCGCCGCGGCCGAGGGCCACATAGAACAGGGCGAAGGGAATGGCGTTCCCCACCAGGGCGATCAGCACGATGAGGCCGATCTCGCGACCCCCCGTGGTGCCCGGCACGCCCTCGATGGCCAGCCCTATGGCCGCGAGCATGGCCGCGCCGATGACCATCTGCCACCCCGCGATGGCCACCGGCCGTGCACCTGCGCGAATGCGCCCGGCCACGGCCACGGTGCCCACCGCCCAGCCAAGCGCCCCGACCACGACGAGAAGCGACACCCACGAGACCCCCGGGGGCCACAGCGGCCCCTTCCACACCACGGCCGCCGCGCCGACCAGCCCCACCGCCAGGCCAGCCCACTGACGACGCCCCAGGCGCTCTCCCAGCACCAGCGCAGCGAGCGCCGCGACGAAGAGGGGGTCGGTGTTGGCCAGCACGGCCGCGGCGCCGGCGCCCTCCTCGGCGATGCCGATGAACGTGGCGCCGTAGAAGATGACCGACTGCGTGAGGGCCAGCACCAGCACCACACCCCACTCGGTGCCCGGCATCACCGGCTGGCGCAGCAGCAGGAGCACGCCGATGATGATGAGCCCCCCCACGCCGATGCGGGCAGCTGCTGCCAGCAGGGGGGGCCACGACTCGACAAGCCATGCCGAGGGCACATAGGCGATACCCCACGCCACCATGGCCACGACTGCCAGCAGCGACGCCGATGCCGGGCCGCGCGAACCCCCGCCGGGGGTCATCTGGGTGGTCTCGCGGCGCGCGGGCGCATCCGGTGGAGGTTCGCCGGAGGCCCCGCGTCTCCTTCCCCCGGGAAGCCACCGGAGGACACTTTCCGGTGCTTTTTCCCTTACACCGTAGCCTTACAACGTAGGCCCTCAGGCCTTACAGCGTAGGCGGTTTCGCTCACACTTTGTAAACATTGTTACGAGTGATGAACATGCCCCGATACTCCCATCAGCACTGCACTTTCGGCCGTGAAACTTGCGCCGGAAACCGCCCATCCGGGTCTTGTCCCGGCCGACGATCGTGACATATGCTCTTTGCATCTCCTGGGGGACAGACCTCAATCCCGGTTCGACCGGGGCGGGGAACCAACCCAGGCCTATCACTGCAACACCCTATGACTCTTCAAGGGGGGACGCCACTAATGGCCGACCAGTTTGCTGTTTCCTACATCCCCGGTGCCGAGACCGGGGAGATCCCGCCTTCTCCCGTCGATCGTGACGAGAAGACGGCCTTCATCTACAGCCTCGTTGACCCGATCTGGGACATCGACACGCTGCCGCTGACCTACACGAACTCGCGTTGGTCGGCTTTCTTCTACCGGTGTGACGCCAAGCGTCTCCGCCGCGTGGTGCCCGACTGCCTCGACATCGAGGACGACATCGTCGAGCACTGGTACGTCGACCACCGCAACACCATGCTCGGCCCGTACGGCGAGTGGGGCCTCACCGTGGCTGTCAGCCACAAGGCCGGCGATGGTAAGACCTACTACGCCGGTTACTACCCCTACATGTACCTGACGCAGGACGCCGCTATCGACGCCGGCCGCGTGCTTGGTTTCCCGAAGAAGGAAGCCTTCATTCGCGTGCTCGAGCACGGTGGCTCGCCTGACGACGGTTACGGCGTGTACGACGGCAAGGACTGGAAGTGGAACCACTTCTCGTTCCTGATGATCCGTAACGGCTACGTCATGCACTCGGCCATCGGTAAGTACGACGACGCCGAGCTTTCGGCGAAGCCGGCCTTCTACGGCAACACCGAGTACGGCCGCATGAACATGAAGGTCGTCACGGCGCCTGACCTCTCCACCTCGGAGTGGCAGCTCGTCTACCTGCCTTCGCTGGTGACCAAGGACCTCGCGACTGCCATGGGCCGTCCCGAGACCGAGGGCAGCCACCGCTTCCAGGTGAAGCCGGAGAGCATCCGCACTGCTTCCGCCGAGAACATCGAGTGGTTCCAGCAGGCGACTCCGTTCGACAACCTGGGCGCTGAGATGCCGGTGGGCGAGATGATCGGTCTCATGACCTTCTCGTTCGACCTCATCATCCCGGCCGGCCAGACCCTCTGGACCGAGACCTACACCCGTGACGCCACGTGGGCGGGTGCGGCCAAGCCGTACCGCTTCGGTCTCCGTCACCGCTTCCCGAAGCCCGTCGGCCTCGGCGCGTAAACCAGAGCCCTAAGAGAGGAAATTCACAATGGGACAGATTGTTGACGTTACGTCGACCCCGTGGATCGACTCGGGCGACGCGCCGCCGCTGGCGCTCGACCGTGACAAGCGAGACATCATCAGCCAGGGTATCGCTGACCCGCTTGTCGACTACGACATCGTGCCGCTTACGTACACGAACAGCCGCTGGTCGGCGTTCTTCTACCGTGCGTCTGAGGCCGACCTGAAGCACGTGCTTCCGAAGTGCCTGGACCTCGAGGACGACGTCATCGAGTTCTGGTACGTCGACCACCTCCACACCGGTCTCGGCCCTTACGGCGAGTTCGGTCTGACGGTGGCCGCTTCCCACAAGGCTGGCGACGGCAAGACGTACTACGGCGGGTACTACCCGTACATGTACCTCACGCAGGATGCCGCTGTGTTCGCCGGCCGTGAGCCCTTCGGTTTCCCGAAGAAGATCGCCTACATCGTCACCCAGGAGCACGGTGGCAAGGAGGACGACGGCTACGGTGGGTTCGGCAACGACTACTTCAACTTCACGATGGAGCGTCGCGGCTACCTGATTCACACCGCGACCGGTCGTTACGACGACGCAGAGCTGTCGGCCAAGCCGGCGTTCTACGGCGACCCGAACTACGGCCGTATGAACCTCCGTCTCATCACGGACCCGTCGCTGAAGAGCACGAAGTGGGACCTGACGTACCTCCCCAGCGAGGTCACCAAGGCGACCGCCGCGGCCATGGGCCGTCCGGAGACCGAGGGTCAGCACCGCTTCCAGCTGAAGCCCGAGTCGATCCGCACCGCTTCGGC
>CAMCDF010000007.1 GCA_945873475.1 Bifidobacterium breve
GACGACTCCCTGAGTTCGCTGGACAACCAGTCCGACTCGGAATCGCTGGCGAGCGCCAAGGAGCAGCTGGCCAAGACCAGCGCGGCCGCTGAGGAGGGCGTGGCCGAGATGAAGGCCCTTGTCCCGCCGGCCGACCTGCAGGCCGCGCACGACACCCTGGTGCAGACGAGCGGCGATTCCATCGCGCTCATGAACAAGATTATGGCCAGCGCGGAGTCGGCGGAGTCAGGCAATGTGGACACCGCCGGGCTCGCTGCCGACTTCGACCAGGCGATGGCCCTCGCGAAGAAGCAGACGGCGGCCGCCAAGGAGCTCGGCCTGTCGAACTGCTTCACCGGTGAGTCGTCGAACGACTCCGGCATGGACGACGCCGACACCGCTGACGATGGGGCGAACGGCTAGCCCCTGATTTCCCCAATCGCCACCCCGGGGGCCCTGCGATGGTCTCCCGGGGTGGCGATTCCGGGTCAGCGCGTACACTTACGGGGCGCTGTTCCCCCGGCGCGTCATCGGACATCTTCGCGACGTGCTCGCGACCCCGCTCCGGTGGCTGTTCACGAAAGCGGAGATCTCAATGAAGACATCACGTACCGCCGCCATCCTGCTCGGCGCCGTCGCCCTGGGCAGCATCGGCTTCGTCGGTTGCGGCAGCTCGGACACGCCGGCGACGACCGCGGCCGCCACGGCCGAGTCCGGTGACGCCGGGCAGCAACTGACCGCCGAGGAGTACGTCAGCGCGGCCGACGCGGTATGCAGTGAAGTCACGACCCAGCTGGAGGCGCTCACCACGCCCAGCGACCCTGCCGAGCTGAAGGCATACGTCGCGGAGACAGCGACCATCTCGGCGTCCGGAGCGGAGGGCCTGACCACGCTCGTCCCGCCCGCCGACCTCGAGACCGCACACAAGGCGCTCGTCGAAGCAGCGGTTAACCAGACGGAGTTCGTCAACCAGGTCGCCGCCGAGGTCCCGGACCCCGCGACGGAGGCGGATGTCACCGCGGCGGTGGAGAAGCTCACGGGTGCCGATGCGGAGGCGCTCGAGGCCGAGGGCAAGGCTGCGGCGGCTGAGCTCGGTCTCGCCGAGTGCGGGAAGGATTCCGCGGACGCCGACTCGGCGGAGTAGCGCGCCGGTAGCATCGCCGCCGTGAGGGCAGCGGTCTACCACGGGGCGGGTCGCCTCACGATCGACGATCACCCGGACCCCACCGCGGGTCCGGGTGAGATCGTCATCCGTACGCGGGCGTGCGGGATCTGCGGCACCGACCTGATGGAGTGGTACCAGGACACCAAGGCCCCGGTGGTGCTGGGCCATGAGCCGGTTGGCGACGTGGTGCAGGTGGGTGACGGGGCGCCGTTCGTGGTGGGCGACCGCGTGTTCGTGCACCACCACGTGCCATGCCTCGACTGCGATCTGTGCCGTCGCGGTCGCGACACGCTGTGCGACACCTTCCGCCGTACGCGCATCGACCCGGGCGGGCTGGCGCAGTACATCCGGGTGCCGGCCGAGAACGTGGCGCTCGACGTGCACCGCCTGCCCGACGGCATGAGCGACGAGGCCGGCACGCTCATCGAGCCGCTCGCGTGCATCCTGCGCGGTCAGCGGCTGGCCGGGGTGGGGGAGGGCTCGAACGTGGTCATCGTGGGGGCCGGATCCATGGGCCTGCTGGAGGCCGAGCTCGCGCCGGTGCTGGGCGCAGCCCGGGTGGTGGTGGTGGAACCGAATGCAGAGCGGCGGCCCGCTGCCCGGGCCCTGGGCGCCACGGTGGTGCCGGCATGCGACCCCGAGGCCGTGCGGGAGGCCTTCGACGGGCGCCTGGCCGACCAGGTCATCGTGTGCACCCACAACCACGCGGCCATGAACGACGCCCTGCACCTGGCCGGGCCGGCCTCGGTCGTGCAGTACTTCGCGCCCACCCCGCCCGGCGAGATGGTGCCCATCGACCTGGGCGCGATCTTCTGGCGCGAGGTCGACCTGCAGTCGACCTACTCGGCCGGCCCCGCCGACATCCGCGACGCCCTCGCGATGCTCGACGACGGCCGGGTGCGGGCCCAGGGCATCGTCACGCACCACGTGCCGTTCGATCAGGTGGACGAGGGCTTCCGCCTGGCGCGCACCGGAGAGGCCCTGAAGGTCGTCATCGACTTCTGACGGGCGTTCCACCGGGCGGCCGCCGCCCGGTAGGGTTCCCGATCCGCGCCCGCGGACGGGCGCATGTCACTGATCACGGTCACGGAGGACCAATGTCCGAGCAGCTCCCGGAAGGCGTCGAGATCCTCGAGGTCGTCTCGCCCGAGATGGCGGAGATCCTCACCCCGGAGGCGCTTGCGTTCGTAGCCGGCCTCCAGCGCGAGTTCAACAGTCGCCGCAAGGAGCTGCTGGCCGCCCGTGCCGCCCGTCAGGGCGCGTTCGAGGCCGGTGAGCGCCCCGACTTCCTGCCCGAGACCAAGCACATCCGCGACGACCCGTCGTGGAAGATCGCCCCGCTGCCGGCCGACCTTCAGGACCGCCGCGTGGAGATCACCGGGCCGGTCGACCGCAAGATGGTCATCAACGCCCTGAACTCGGGCGCGAAGATGTTCATGTCGGACTTCGAGGACTCCAACACGCCCACCTGGCACAACACGATCCTCGGGCAGATCAACCTGCGCGACGCCGTGCGCCGCACCATCACGTTCGAGTCGCCCGAGGGCAAGCAGTACAAGCTGAACGACCAGATCGCCACGCTGCTGGTGCGCCCCCGCGGGTGGCACCTGAACGAGAAGCACGTGCTGGTGGACGGCGAGCCGATGTCGGCCGGCATCTTCGACTTCGGCCTCTTCTTCTTCCACAACGCGAAGGAGCAGCTCTCGCGCGGCACGGGTCCGTACTTCTACCTGCCGAAGATGGAGAGCCACCTCGAGGCGCGCCTCTGGAACGACATCTTCGTGAAGGCGCAGGATGACCTCGGCGTGCCGCAGGGCACCGTCAAGGGCTGCGTGCTCATCGAGACCATCCTCGCCGCGTTCGAGATGGAGGAGATCCTCTACGAGCTGCGCGAGCACTCGGCCGGCCTCAACTGCGGCCGCTGGGACTACATCTTCTCGTGCATCAAGAAGTTCCGCACCGACCCCGACTTCGTGCTGGCCGATCGCGCCCTGGTCACCATGACCAGCCGCTTCATGCGCGCGTACTCGCTGCTGGCGATCAAGACCTGCCACAAGCGCGGGGCCCAGGCCATGGGTGGCATGGCGGCGCAGATTCCGATCAAGAACGACCCCGAGGCCAACGAGGCCGCCATCGCGAAGGTGCGCGCCGACAAGGAGCGCGAGGCCGGCGACGGCCACGACGGCACGTGGGTGGCCCACCCGGGCCTGGTGCCGATCGCCATGGATGCCTTCGACGCCGTGCTGGGCGACAAGCCCAACCAGGTCGACCGCCTGCGCGACGACGTCGAGGTGAACGGTTCGGAGCTGCTCGACTTCGAGCCCGAGGGCCCCATCACCGAGGCCGGCCTGCGCACCAACGTGAACGTGGGCATCCAGTACCTGGGCGCCTGGCTTGCGGGCGTGGGCTGCGTTCCCATCAACAACCTGATGGAGGATGCCGCCACCGCCGAGATCTCGCGCTCACAGGTGTGGCAGTGGATCCGCTCGCCCAAGGGCAAGCTGGAGGACGGCCGCGACATCGACGAGGCGCTCTTCCGCCAGGTCCTGGGCGAGGAGCTCGCGAAGGTGAAGGCGCAGTTCGGCGACGCCGGCCGCTACGACGAGGGCGCCGAGCTGTTCGGCGAGATCACCGCCTCGGAGGACTTCGTCGACTTCCTGACGCTGCCGGCGTACGAGATGATCGACTAACGCGCTGGCCGGGCCCACCCCGGTGCCAGGCACTTAACCGTTATCTGGGCACGTTTCCGCTGCTCGGAGGGTTAAGTGCCTGACACCGGGGTTCGGGCCTCGCCGGGGGACGGGCGTCCGCTATCCTCCTCCGGCGCCGGGCCTCGCCCGGCAACGTGGTGGGCGTAGCTCAGCTGGTAGAGCTCCTGGTTGTGGTCCAGGCGGTCGTGGGTTCGAGTCCCATCGCTCACCCTGTCTGCTGTTTCGACTCGTGCGGGTGTGGCGGAACCGGTAGACGCGCCAGGTTTAGGTCCTGGTGGGGAAACCCGTGGAGGTTCGAGTCCTCTCACCCGCACTTTTCATGACCATCCAGAGAATCCGCGAGTTCACATGCCCGTAGTCGCTGAAGTCACTCCCCTCGAGGGCGATCAGGTCCGCATCGACGTCACGATCCCCGAGGACGAGGTGCGCAAGCAGTTCGACCGCACCGTCAAGGAGGCCTCGTCCCGCATGCGGCTGCCCGGCTTCCGTCCGGGCAAGGTGCCTGCCGGCGTGGTGATCCAGCGCGTGGGGCGCGAGGGGCTGTTCGCCCAGACGCTCGACCGCGCGCTGAACGACTGGTACCGCGAGGCGCTCGCGACCACCGGCATCGACCCCATCGACTCGCCCGAGGTCGACATGGGCGACGCCACCGAGCAGGGCGTGGCCTTCGCCGTCACCGTCAAGGTGCCGCCCACCCCGGCGCTGGGCGACTACAAGGGCCTCGAGGTCATGCAGGAGCCCGTCGAGACGCCCGAGGGCGCGGTGCAGGAGGAGCTCGACCGCATCCGCGAGCAGGGTGCCCGACTCGAGGACAAGGATGGCGCCGCCGCCGTGGGCGACTTCGTCATCGCCGACATCGACGGCACGCTCGACGGAGTGGCGCTGCCCGAGGCCATGTCGCGTGACCAGCTCATCGAGCTCGGCACCGACCGCATCCTCCCCGAGTTCACCAACGCGCTCGAGGGCACGTCGGCCGGCGATTCGGTGACCTTCGACGTCACGTACCCCGAGGACGCCCCCGAGGAGATCCGCGGCAAGGTCGTGGCCTACGCGATCACCGTGCAGAAGGTGCAGGAGAAGGTGCTGCCCGAGATCGACGACGCCCTCGCCGAGTCGGTGGGCTTCGCATCTGCAGACGAGCTGCGGGGTGAGATCGAGCAGCGCCTGGCCACGGCCACCGAGCGCGCGGTGAACGAGCGCTACCGGCGCCGCGCCATCGACGCCGCCGTTGCCAAGGCCGACCTCGAGGTGCCTGAGGTCATGGTGAACCGTCGCGTCGAGGAGATCCTCCACGAGTACTCGCAGCAGATGCCGCAGGGCATCACCCTCGACCAGTACTTCGCCATGCAGGGCCAGACCATCGACGCCGTGCGCGAGTCGCTGCGCGCCGACGCCGAGATGACCATCAAGCGCGAGCTCGTGGTGGAGGCCGTGGCCGACGCCGAGAAGATCACGCTGACCGACGACGAGATCGAGGCCCGTGTGCGCCGCGACGCCGCCGACGCCGGTCGCGACGCCGACGAGCTTCTCACCGCCCTGCGCGATTCCGGTGGCTGGGACAACCTGCGCGAGGACCTGCGCATCGAGCGCGCCGTCGACCTGATCGTGGATTCGGCGAAGCCGATCACCCCGGAGGAGGCCGAGAAGCGCGAGGCGGCTGCCGCGGCCCCCGCCGAGGAGAAGGCGCCTGCCGCCAAGAAGCCGGCGGCCAGGAAGCCCGCGGCCGAGAAGAAGGAGCCCGCGGCGAAGAAGGAGCCCGCCGCGAAGAAGCCGGCGGCCGCCAAGAAGCCCGCGGCCGACAAGAAGGAGCCCGCCGCGAAGAAGCCGGCGGCCAAGAAGCCCGCTAGCACGAAGTCGGCGTCGGCGTCCACCAAGGCTGCAACGTCGAGTGCGAAGGGGTCGGGGACGACCGCGGCGAAGAAGCCCGCGGCCGCCAAGAAGCCGGCGGCGAAGAAGAAGCCCGACGCCAAGTAGGTCCGGGCCCCGGCTCCCCACCCGCACGAAGGCAGGCGATGTCCGAGACCACCAACGACACCGGCGAGCAGCTCCTCTGCAGTTTCTGCGGAAAGTCGCAGCGCCAGGTGAAGAAGCTCATCGCCGGCCCCGGCGTGTACATCTGCGATGAGTGCATCGACCTCTGCAATGAGATCATCGATGAGGAGGCCGTTGAGGCCCCCGCGTCGCTCGAGGCCGAGACCCTCCCGCGCCCGCGCGAGATCTACGGGGTCCTGAACGACTACGTGGTGGGGCAGGAGGAGGCCAAGCGCACCCTCTCGGTCGCCGTCTACAACCACTACAAGCGCATCCAGATGATGCAGGCCGGCGACTCCGACGTGGAGCTGCACAAGAGCAACATCCTGCTGCTCGGCCCCACGGGCTGCGGAAAGACGCTGCTGGCCCAGACCCTGGCGCGCATCCTGAACGTGCCGTTCGCCATCGCCGATGCCACGGCCCTGACCGAGGCCGGCTACGTGGGCGAGGATGTCGAGAACATCCTCCTCAAGCTCATCCAGGCGGCCGACTTCGACATCAAGCGCGCCGAGACCGGGATCATCTACATCGACGAGGTCGACAAGATCGCCCGCAAGAGCGATAACCCGTCGATCACGCGCGATGTGTCGGGCGAGGGCGTGCAGCAGGCGCTGCTGAAGATCCTCGAGGGCACGGTGGCATCGGTGCCGCCGCAGGGCGGGCGCAAGCACCCGCACCAGGAATTCCTCACCATCGACACCACGAACATCCTCTTCATCTGCGGTGGCGCGTTCGCGGGCCTCGACAAGGTCATCGACCGCCGGGTGGGCAAGAAGGGCCTGGGCTTCGCCGCCAACCTGAGCGCCGCCACCGACGTGGACCCGCACGACATCTTCGCCGAGTCGCTGCCCGAGGACCTCGTGCAGTTCGGGCTCATCCCCGAGTTCATCGGCCGCCTGCCCGTGGTCACCGCCGTGCACCAGCTCACGCGCGACGACCTGGTGACCATCCTCACCGAGCCGAAGAACGCCCTCACCAGGCAGTACCGGCGCTTCTTCACCTACGACGACGCCGAGCTGGTGTTCAGCGAGGACTCCCTGTACGCCATCGCCGACCGCGCGCTCGAGCGCGAGACCGGCGCCCGCGGACTGCGCTCCATCATCGAGGCCGCGCTGCTCGACGTGATGTTCGAGCTGCCGTCGCGCGATGACGTGCGCAAGTGCGTGGTCACCCGCGAGACGATCGAGAAGGGGCTGCCGCCCACGCTTGTCACCGAGGCCGCCCACGACGCCCACGACGACGAGGAGCACCCGCCCCTCGCCGAGGCCGGGGAGTCGGCGTAGCCGCTGACGCCGCAGGAGGGTGGCCGGCACGTCTCGACCCGCATGAGGTCGAGGCCCGCTGGGTGGCGGCCTGGGACGACTCGGGGCGCCTCCGCGGCGACCCGTCCAGCCCCCGGCCCCCGTATGTCATCGCCGTGCCGCCGCCCAACGTCACGGGCGCGCTGCACATGGGTCACGCCCTCAACGGCACCATCCAGGACGTGCTCATCCGCCGTCACCGCATGGCGGGCTACGAGGCCGAGTGGGTCACCGGCACCGACCACGCGGGCATCGCCACCCAGGCGGTGGTCGAGAAGGACCTCGCGAAGGAGGGCATCCGCCGCCTCGACATGACGCGCGAGGAGTTCCTCGAGCGCGTCTGGGAGTGGAAGGCCGAGTACGGCGGGCGCATCATCGAGCAGTTCACGCGCCTCGGGTGCACCATGGACTTCTCGCGCGAGCGCTTCACCATGGACGACGGCTACGCCCGCGCGGTGCTGCGGGTGTTCGTGGACCTCTACGAGAAGGGCTACGTCTACCGCGACACCTACCTGGTGAACTGGGACCCGGGCCTGGGCTCGGCGATCTCGGACCTCGAGGTGGAGAACCGCGAGGTCACCGACACCCTGGTGCGCATCGCCTACCCGCTGTCGGACGGCTCGGGCGAGGTCGTGGTGGCCACCGTGCGCCCCGAGACCATGCTGGGTGACACGGCCGTGGCCGTGAACCCCGACGACGATCGCTACCGCGACCTGGTGGGGAAGACGGTCACCCTGCCGCTGGTCGGCCGCGAGATCCCCATCATCGGCGACACCCACGTGGACCCGGCGTTCGGCACGGGTGCGCTGAAGGTGACGCCCGCGCACGACCCCAACGACTTCGAGATCATGCGCCGCCACGGCCTGGACGCCGTGCAGGTGATCGGCGAGGACGGCTGCATCACCGACCAGGCACCCGAGGCCTACCGGGGCCTGCCGGTGGCCGAGGCCCAGCAGCGCGTGGTTGCCGACCTCGACGCCCAGGGGCTTGTGCGCGGCACCGAGGACTACCTGCACACCGTGCCGTTCTCGCACCGATCGGGCGCGCGCGTCGAGCCCCTGCTGTCGCTGCAGTGGTTCTGCGACATGGAGGCCCTGGCGAAGCCGGCCATCGAGGCCGAGCAGAAGGGGCACGTCCGGTTCACCCCGCCCACGTGGGGGCGTGTGTACCGCGACTGGCTCGAGGAGATCCGCCCCTGGTGCCTGTCGCGCCAGCTGTGGTGGGGGCACCAGCTGCCCGTGTGGTACCGCGGCGACGAGGTGCACGTCGGCATGGAGCCGCCCGAGGGCGAGGGCTGGGAGCGCGACCCCGATGTGCTCGACACCTGGTTCTCATCGGCCCTCTGGCCCTTCGCCACCCTCGGGTGGCCCGACCGCACGGTGGAACTGCAGCGCTTCTATCCCACCAGCGTGCTCTCGACCGCCCGCGAGATCATCTTCCTGTGGGTGGCCCGCATGGTGATGATGGGGCTCGAGTACATGGGCGAGGTGCCGTTCCGCGACGTGTACATCCACTCGGTCGTGCAGGCGCCCGATGGCCGCCGCATGAGCAAGAGCCTGGGCACCGGCATCGACCCGCTCGACGTGGTCGATCGTGAGGGTGCCGACGCGCTGCGCTTCGGGCTGCTGATGATCACCTCCACCCAGGACGTCCGGTTCAGCGAGGACCGCATCCGGCAGGGTCGCCAACTGGTGACCAAGCTGTGGAACGCCACGCGACTGGTGGTCGACCGGGGTGGACGTGCGGGCGGTGCCCCCGCGCCCGAGATGCTGGGCGACCGCTGGATCGCCTCGGTCATCGGCGCGGCCATCGACGACTCCGACCGCCTGGTCGAGGGCTTCGAGTTCAGCCAGTTCGCCGACGGGCTGTACCACCTGGTGTTCGACGACCTCTGCGACTGGTACCTCGAGCTGCTGAAGGCCGGCCAAGCATCGCCCGGGTTCGCCGGCGCCGCGCTGGAGCAGGTGCTGGCCCTCGCGCACCCGGTGATCCCGTTCACCACCGAGGAGTGCTGGAGCCGCCTGCCGGGCTCTGAGGGGCTCATGCTCACGCACGACCCCGCCGTGGCCCCGGGCCCGCGTGATGAGCAGGCCGAGGCGGCCATCGCCGCCCTGCGCGAGGCCGTGCAGGCTGTGCGCTCGTTCCGTGCCGACCACGGGGTGTCGCCCAAGGACACGCTGGTGGTTGGCGTCGCGGCCGGGGATGCCGGCGCCCTCCCCATGGATGCCTTCGCTGCCATCGCGAACGTCGAGGTGGGGAACCCCGGCGACGACGCCCTGGTGCTGCCGGTGTCATTCGGCCGCATGCTGGTGCAGGCACCGGCGGTCGACGAGCAGGCCGAGCGCGTGCGACTGCAGGCGGCCCTCGACGCGGCCCGCGTCGAGCTGGCGCGCGCCGAGAAGCAGCTGGCGAACGAGAAGTTCACCAGCCGGGCGCCTGCGCACCTGGTGGATGCCGAGCGCGAGAAGGCCCGGAGGTTCACCGCCGAGGCCGAGGAGATCTCGGCCCGGCTCGACGCCCTGGGCTAGTCGCGGTGGATCCCGCGGCCGCCGAGCACTGGATCGCGGAACTCGACCTCATGGGGATGAGGTTCGGGCTCGAGCGCATGCACGCGCTGATGCACGCCCTCGGGCATCCGTGCCGCGGTATTCCGGCCGTGCACGTGGTGGGCACCAACGGCAAGACCTCGGTCACCCGCATGACGGCCGCGCTGCTCACCGAGTGCGGGCTGCGCACCGGGGCGTACGTGTCGCCGCACGTGATGGGGTGGCGCGAGCGCATCGCGATGGACGGCGAGATCATCCCGCCGGGGGCCTTCGCCGCGGCCGCCACCCGCGTGCAGGAGGCGATCCCATCCGTGCCCGAGGGCGCCATCACCCAGTTCGAGGCCCTCACCGCCACCGCCCTCACCGCCTTCGCCATGGGCGGGGCAGAGGCCATCGTGATCGAGGCCGGTCTCGGCGGCCGGCTGGACGCCACGAACGTCATCGACGCGCCGGTGGTGGCCCTCTCGGCCGTTGATCTCGACCACACCGAGCTGCTGGGCGACGACGTCCAGTCGATCGCGGGCGAGAAGCTGGGGGTCGCCCCACCGGGCTTCACCGGGCTCGTGGTGGGCGAGCAGGCCCCCGGCAGCATCGACGGCGTGCGCGCCGCGGTGAATGCACGCTCCATGGCGGGTTGGTGGGTGGGGCAGGAGATCGTGGTGGAACCCGGAATCGGTCACTCCATGAGCATCAGTACTCCCAACGGCGCGCTGCGCGTGGATGCCGACATGCCCGCCCGGTGGCAGCGCGCCAACCTCGCGCTGGCCACGGGTGCCGCCGAGCGCGTGCTGGGCCGCGGCCTCGATGCCGCCACCGTCGCCCGTGCCGTGGACCGGCTCGACAACCCGGGCCGCCTGCAGGTGGTACCCGGGTCGCCAGTGGTGGTGCTGGACGGGGCGCACAACCCCGCGGGCGCCCGCGCCCTGGCGCAGGCGCTTCCGATGATCCTGGGCGACGTACGCCCCGTCGCGGTCATCGGGATGATGGCCGACAAGGATGCCGCGGGCATTCTCGACGCGCTTGCGCCGGTCATCAGCCGTGCACACGTGACGCGCGCATCATCGGGGCGCGCCGTGCGCCCCGAGCCGATCGCCCGCATGCTCCGCGAGAGAGGGGTCGAGGCCGACGCGGTCGCGGGCCCCGCCACGGCGCTCGAGCGCGCGCGGGAGGACGCCGGCCCGGGCGGCGCCGTGCTGGTGGCGGGCTCCCTCCACCTGCTGTCCGACCTCGTTCCCGTGGCGCTGGGCTGGTCCGATACACTCGCCGCCGCCTCCGGCCCGGATGACGCAATGGCCACCGTCTGGCGCCTCGACGACTTCAGGAAGTGAACCCTGAACGCCCTGTCTGACTTCTTCGGGTCCACCGCGTGGACCATCATGCTGGTGATCATCCAGGTGTTCGCCGTGGCCCTCTGGCTGGCGCTCGCCTACTGGGTGTACCAGGACTCGCGCCGGCGCTTCGAGAACTCGGGGGCCATCGTCGGATCAACGCTGATCGCGCTGGTCATTCCATTCCTGGGCGCGTTGATCTACCTGTTCATCCGCCCGCCCGAGTACCTCACCGACGCCCATGACCGCGAGCTCGAGACGCTGGCTCTCGAGGCGCAGGTCGAGGGCCTCCGGTGCCCCGAGTGCGAGGCCGTGGTGGGGCCCAAGTTCCTTGTGTGCCCCATGTGCACAGCCCCGCTGCGCGAGCCGTGCCGGCGCTGCTCCGAGCCGCTCGACCCCGCCTGGCGCGTGTGCCCGTTCTGCGCGGCACCGGCATCCCCGTCCACAAGCAGCTTCTCCGAGGAGACCCGCATCTCATGACCGAACGCACCTTCGTGATGGTGAAGCCCGACGCCGTGGCCCGTGGCCTGTCCGGCGAGATCCTCGCCCGGTTCGAGCGCCGCGGCTTCGCGATCCTGGGCCTCAAGAAGTGCGTGATGGCCCGCGACGCGGCCGAGGAGCACTACGCCGAGCACCGCGACAAGCCCTTCTTCGCCGAGCTCGTGGAGTTCATCACCTCGGGCCCCGTGATGATGATGTGCATCGAGGGCGAGGGAGCCATCGGGGCGTGCCGCACGATGATGGGTGCCACCAACCCGCAGGATGCCGCCCCCGGCACCATCCGCGGCGACTACGCGCTCGACCTGGGGCAGAACGTCATCCATGGGTCCGACAGCACGGAGTCGGCCGCCCGCGAGCTGGGCATCCACTTCGCCGACTCGGAGATCATCGGCTGATCATCCTCGCCTCGCGATCGCCCCAGCGCCGTGGGCTGCTGGGGTCGCTGGGCGTGCCGTTCACGGTGGTGGCCTCCGGTGAGGCCGAGGACAGCGACGAGGGCCTGCCCGCCGCCGAGCGGGTCATGGCCCACGCGCGCGGCAAGGCCCGCGAGGTGGCGTTGCGGTCGGGCGTGCCGGGTGGCGGCGCCGTGCTGGCGGCGGACACCGAGGTGGTGCTCGATGGCCGCGCGCTGGGCAAGGCGCCCGACGCCCAGGCGGCCCGCGCCATGCTGCAGGCACTCTCGGCGCGCGCGCATCAGGTGATGACCGGCGTGGTGCTGATCACGGCCGGGGGTGAGTCGGAGGCCCTGTGCGTGGCCGAGGTGCGGTTCAACCCGATCGACGAACCGCTGATGGACTGGTACCTGTCGCAGGGGGAGTGGCAGGGGCGCGCCGGTGCGTACGCCATCCAGGGCGCCGGCGCGGCCCTTGTTCAGTCGATCGAGGGAGACCCGACCACGGTGATCGGCCTTCCGGTGTCCACGACGGCCCGGATTCTCGGGTCTGCGGGCCTGTTCCCCCACGCGGGGTGATGGCCGGCCGACGCGCCGGGCGATGCAATCGGGCGTGCATCACCGCCCATGCGATTCGCCGGGATAGCGGGGTGGGATACCCTTCACCGGTGGCGCCGACGGGCGCCGTGCACGGAATCGCGATCGGCACCGGAGGCCCCCGATCGGCGTCATGAGTTACCTCAGCGGGTTCGGCGGTCGCGACATGGCCGTGGACCTCGGCACCGCCAACACCCTCGTCTATGTGAAGGGCCGCGGCATCGTGCTGTCGGAGCCCTCGGTCGTGGCCATCGACCAGCGCACGGGCGACGTGCACGCCGTGGGCATCGAGGCAAAGCGGATGCTCGGCCGTACACCCGGCAACATCACGGCCATCCGGCCGCTGAAGGACGGCGTCATCGCCGACTTCGACGTGACCGAGACCATGCTGCGGCACTTCATCCAGAAGGTGCACCAGAACAGGTGGGCGCATCCACGCGTGGTGGTGTGCGTCCCCTCGGGAGTGACCGGGGTCGAGAAGCGCGCGGTGGAAGAGGCCACGCTGTCCGCGGGCGCCCGGCAGGCCTACCTCATCGAGGAACCCATGGCGGCGGCGATCGGCGCCGGCCTTCCCGTGGGAGAGCCCACCGGCAACATGATCGTGGACATCGGCGGCGGCACCACGGAGGTCGCCGTCATCTCCCTGGGCGGCATCGTCGTGGCGCAGTCGATCCGCGTGGGCGGCGATGAGCTCGACGAGGCCATCGTCAACTACGTGAAGCGTGAAGAGAAGCTGATGATCGGCACCCAGACGGCCGAGGAGGTCAAGCTGGAGATCGGCTCGGCCTTCGTGCTGAAGGATGAACTCGAGGCCGAGATCCGTGGCCGCGACATGATCAGCGGGCTCCCCAAGACGGTCGTCCTGTCGTCAGACCAGGTGCGCGAGGCGCTCGAGGAGCCGGTGATCCAGATCGTCGACGCGGTGAAGGCCACCCTCGACCGCACGCCGCCCGAGCTGGCGTCGGACATCATGGACCGGGGAATCGTGCTCGCCGGGGGTGGGTCGCTGCTGAGCGGCCTCGACGACCGCCTGCGCGCCGAGACCGAGATGCCCATCCACATTGCCGACAGCCCGCTCACGTGCGTGGCGGTGGGATCGGGTCGCGCCCTGGAGGAGTTCGAGGTGATGCGCCGCTCGTCGCAGGGGTCGCGCAGGAACAGGCGCAGCCGCTACTGAGTGATGGCGGCCCCGCCGCCGGCATCGTGCCCGCCCCGGTGCCATAACGTGGGGCCCGGCGAAGAAAGCCGCAGGAGGACCCGAGATTCCCCGACCGCCAAGGAATGACCTCGAGAGGCGACGGACGCTGATCCGCCGAAGCGTGATCGGCGGCCTCGTGGTCGTGTGCCTGATCCTGTTCACGGCGTACTTCCGCGAGGGCGGCAGCGGCCCCGCGCACGGCACGCAGCAGATCGCGGGCGGCGTGGTGGCGCCCCTGCAGTCGATCGGCAGCCGGGCCGTGCAGCCCTTCCGCGATGGCTGGGACTGGGTCGCGGGCCTTTTCAGCGCCAACAGCGAGAACGACCGGCTGCGCGAGGAGAACGCGGCGCTTCGCGCCCAGGTGCTGGCCGCCACCGACCAGGCCGCCGAGGTCGCGCGCCTGCGGGCCCTGCTGCGCATCACCGACGACGTCCCCGGCGGCTACAGGCCCGTGGTGGCCTCCATCGTCGGCCGGTCGCCCACCAACTGGTACTCGCGGGCACGCATCGACGCGGGCACGAATGACGGTGTGATGGTGAACAGCCCGGTGGTGGCCGCCGCCGCTCCGGGATCGTCGCTGGTGGGCGTGATCACATCTGCAACCGTCGGCAGCAGCATCGTCACCTTCATCACCGACTCATCCACGCGCGTGGGGGCCACGGTGGACGGCTCGGGCGGCGCGCTTGGCGTGCTGCGCCCGAGCGTGGGCGGACAGCTGATGATGGATGGCGTGCCGCGGGAGTTCCGCGTGCGCGACGGCGCCGTGGTGCGCACCGCCGGGTTCGTCGCCGACATGCGCCTGCCGTCGGTATTCCCCAGGGGTATTCCGGTGGGGCAGGTGGCCGGCGCCGGTTCGCAGCCGGTGGACACCTTCCAGACGATCCAGGTGACGCCGTTCGTCGACGTGCGCGCGCTGTCATCGGTGGCCGTGCTCACCCCGCAGTCGGCCGCCGCGAAGCGCCGCGCCGAGGGGTGACGGGCCCCGTGGGCGATCCCATCACGGGGGAGATCGAGGTTGCCCGCCCGCTGCCGGTGGGTCGCATCCGCGCCCTGCCGGAGCGCCCGCCGCACCTCGGGCGCGTGGCGATCATGGCCGTGGTCGCCGTGCTGCTGCAGATCACGCTCATGCCGTACCTCATGGTGGCCGACGGCGCGCCCGACCTCTGCATCGCGCTCGTGGTGATCGTGGCCGTCTTTCGCGGTCCGTTCGTGGGCGCGATCACCGGCTTCGCCTGCGGGCTTCTGGTGGAGCTCACCACGCCCGTCGGCACGCTCGGGGTGCTCGCCCTGCTCTACCTGGCCGCCGGGTACTGGTGCGGCAGGTTCACCGACCGGCCCGAGGCGGAGAGCCTGGGCCTGCCCGTGGTGCTGGCCGTCGCGGCGTGCGCGTTCGTGCAGGTGGGCTACGCGGTGTTCCAGTTGCTGCTGGGCACCGAGATGGTGGTATCCGCCGTGGCGGCACGCATGATCGTGCCGACGATCCTCCTGACGGGTCTGTTGTCCTTCCCGATCCTGCTCGTCGTGCGGCGACTGCTCGGCGCCCCGGTGGACGTCGAACCGGGGATGCTTCGCACGTGAGCACCACCACCCCGCTGCCGCCAGACCTCCCGCCGGGCGATGAGCCCCGGCGCCCGCGCCGCCGCCGCAGGCGACCGCCCCGCTCGGTGCTGCGCATGGCCTCGTTCACCGCCTTCGCGCTGGTGCTGTTCGGCGTGCTGATCGCCCGGTTGTGGTTCCTCCAGGTCATCGGGGGCGGCGACTACCAGGAGCGCGCCGAGGCCAACCGGCTGCGCACCGTGGTCACCGAGGCCCCGCGCGGGGCGATCACCGACCGCACCGGCGCCCCGCTGGTGACCAGTCGCGAGGTGCTGAACCTTGTTGCCGAGCCGCAGCAGCTGGAGGGCCCCGAGGGCGTGGCCGCCCTGCGGCGGCTTTCCGTGGCGCTCGGCCACCCGCCGGGCTACTTCAGCGCGAAGGTGAAGAAGGCACAGGAGGCCCGGCCGTTCGAAGCGGTGGTGCTCGAGGAGGAGACCACCCCCGAGCTCCAGGCCTATGTGGAGGAGCGCCGCTCCCAGCTGCCGGGCATCAGCCTGCAGGCCGCGTACGTGCGCGACTACCCCCAGGGCAGCCTGGCGGCACACCTCCTGGGCTACGTGGGGCCGATACCGGCTGAGAAGGCCAAGGAGTACGAGGGCCGCGGATACCTGGGCAACGAGACCGTCGGGCGCGCCGGCATCGAGGCCGAGTACGAGCAGTACCTCCGGGGCATCGCCGGTCGCGAGCAGGTCGAGGTTGATGCCCGCGGCGAGGTGGTGGGTCGCGGCGTGCTCTCGCAGGCGCCTCCCCGACCGGGTGAGACCCTGAGGCTGTCCATCGACATGAAGACGCAGAAGGCCCTCGAGGCGGCGCTGCGGGCCGAGGTGCAGGGGTCGGGTACATCCACGGGCGCCGCCGGCGTGGCCCTCGACCCGCGTACGGGTGCCGTGCTCGCGCTGGCCTCGTACCCCACGTTCAACCCCGACGTCTTCCAGTCGGGCAGCGCACGCGAGGTGCGGAGGGTGCTCACGAGCCCCAGCCGCCCGCTGCTCGACCGCGCGATCGGCGGCGAGTACCCCGCCGCCTCCACGTTCAAGGCAATCACCGCGGCAGCGGCCCTCGAGACCGGCCTGTACAAGCCCGGCGAGACAATCGACTCGCCCGGTTCGGTGGTGCTCTACAAGACCCGCTTCCAGGGCTTCAACAACCAGGCGCACGGGGTCATCACCCTGCCCGAGGCCCTCGAGGTGTCGAGCGACACGTTCTTCTACGAACTGGCCGACCGCACGTATCGCACGCAGGGGTGGCCCATGCAGGACTGGTCACGCCGATTCGGCTTCGGGCGGCCCACCGGGCTCGACCTGACCGAGGGCGAGAGCGCCGGCCTGGTTCCCGACCTCGCCTACAAGCGCCAGACCTGCGACCGCAAGGTCGATCCCATCAACTGCTCATGGCGCCCCGGCGACTCGGTCAACATGTCGATCGGGCAGGGCAACGTGCTGGTAACCCCCATCCAGATGGCCACCGCCTACGCCGCCCTCGCCAACGGCGGCACCATCGTGACGCCCACGCTGGGCCGGGCGGTCGTGGATGCCGATGGCCGCGTGCTGCGCGACCTCGTGAGCGCCCGCGCCCTGCGCCCGCTGGGCCTCTCGAAGGACAACCTCGAGATCATCCAGTCGGGGCTGCGGCGGGCGGCCAACGGCAACGGCGGCACGGCCACCCCGGTGTTCGGCGCGCTGCCCGAGAGGTTCCGTGTTGCGGGCAAGACCGGAACCGCTGAGAACACGAGCGGCATCGACCACGCGTGGTGGGTGGGATACGCCCCCGTTGACGACCCGAAGATCGTGGTGGCGATCGTGGTGGAGCGCGGCGGCCAGGGCGCGAACTCGGCGGCCCCGGCCGCATGCGCCGCCATCGGCGCGTACCTCGGCTTCGGGGCCGACCGCTGCGGCACCGGCGCGAAGGCCAACTGATGGCCACGTTCCCCGGCGAGGCCCCGCGGGGTTCTGCCCGCGATCGCGCCCAGTCGGCCGTCGCCGGCCTCGACTGGTGGCTGCTCGGCTCGGTGCTCGCGGCCTCGGCCTTCGGTGTGTACGTGGTCCGGGTCGCCACCGAGGGCGACATCGCATCCGACCCCGGCTTCTTCTTCACCCGGCAGGTGGCGTACACGCTCATCGGTCTGGTGGCGCTGTTCTTCGTGCTGCGACTCGACCTCGAATGGCTGTCGAGATACGTATGGACCCTCTACGCCGTGCTCATCGCGTCGGTGGGAATCGTTCTTGTGCTGGGCTCATCTGCCCGCGGCTCGACCCGCTGGATCGAACTCGGGCCCCTGCGCGTGCAGCCGTCCGAGATCGGCAAGCTCGTCATCGCATTCGTCATCGCGGTGGTCGTGGTGGAGCGCATCAAGTCGATGGACTCCGCCCGCCTCTCACTCGTGGTGGCGGGCGTCACGGCCATTCCCGCCGGCATCGTGTTCCTGCAGCCCGACCTCGGTACCTCGCTCGTCTACGCAGCCATCGCGCTTGGAATCCTGTGGGTGGCGGGGCAGCCCATCACGCACTTCATCGTGGTGGGTCTGGTGGTGGTGACCCTGGCCGCCGCCGTGCTGTACCTATTGCCCGCCGCGGGCGTCAACGTGCTCAAGCCCTATCAGGTGGATCGCCTCACGGCGTTCGTGGACTCCGGCAGCGACAGGTCGGAGACCGGCTACCAGCTCGAGCAGAGCAAGGTGGCCATCGGGTCGGGTGGGGCCTTCGGGAAGGGCCCGTCGGGGGCGACCCAGACCATCAACGACTTCCTGCCCGAGCACCACACCGACTTCATCTTCGCGGTGGTGGCCGAGATGTTCGGGTTCCTCGGCGCAGGCCTGCTCATCGCCCTCTACTTCGTGATCATCTGGCGGGCCCTGGTGATCATGCGATCAGCCGCCACCGAGCTGGAACGGCTCACAGCCGCCGGTATCTCCGCGATGCTGGCGTTCGAGGTGTTCGTTAACATCGGCATGAACGTGGGGATCATGCCGATCACCGGAATCCCGTTGCCATTCATGTCGTACGGCGGGAGCCACACACTGACCAACCTCGCCGCAGCGGGCGTGCTCCTGCGTATCGGTCGGCGCGGCCGTGCGGCCGCGCCCGTGGTGGCATAGCCATGGGCGCCCTCATCACCCTCGCGAAGCGCGTCAACACCTTCGCGAAGGACACCAGGAAGCACCACGAGGAGGCCCTCGACGGGGGCACCATCGCAATCCTCCCCGGCGACCCCGCCATCGCCTCGCGCCTGTCCGACATGCTCGGCGTGCCGGTGGGCGAGCGCCCCGGCGCCGACCTGGTGGTCATTCCCCTGGGCATGGCCGACGACGCCCGGGCCGCGGCCCGTGAGACGGCCGCACGGGCCCGCCAGGACCGCCACACCCTCGTGGTGGTCATCGCACCCGACTCCCGGCGCGGCGCGCGCGAGGCCGAACTGCTTGCCGAGCCCGACGTCACGATCGGCGACCTGGTGTTCGCCCGCGACCTCGACTCGGATGATGCGGCGCGCCGCATCACCGATGGCGTCATCCGCGCCCTCGGGCCCCACAAGATTCCCGCCGCCCGCCGGTATCCCGCCCTGCGGGACGCCGTGCGCGACAGCATCGTCACGTCGGCCGCCCGCGAGTCCGCGGTGGCCGGCGCCCTCAACTGGTTTTCCGGCGCGTCGGCAGCACAGCTGGCGATGGTCGTCCGGACAGGGTCCGCGGAGGGGCATCAGCTCGATGCCCGACGCGTTCCCGAAGTCGCCGCTGCCGTGGGCAGCGGACTCGTCATCGCCGTGGTGGCCCGCGGCGCGTCGCATGTCATCCCCGGCCCCCGGTGGATGGTGCGCGGCGCGGTTGCATGGGCCTCCACGGTGGCACTCGCCGCAGCCACCCAGCGCATCTCGCATCAGATGGGGGAGGACAACCTCCCCGCTGACCCGAGGGGCGCCGTGAGGTCGCTGCTCGCACGCGCCCGCAAGAGGCGCAAGGAGAAGAACTGATCAAGCAGATCCTGGTTTCCGTGGATCGTGCCGAGACCCGCGTCGCAATCGTCGAGGACGGGCGCGTGGCCGAGGTGCAGATCGAACGCCGTGGCAAGGGCTCCGTGGTGGGCCACATCTGGAAGGGCCGCGTGGAGTCCGTGCTCGCGGGGATGGAGGCCTCGTTCATCGAGGTCGGCATCGGCAAGAACGGCTTCCTGCATGTGGACGATGTCGTCGCGGTGGGCGTGCCCAAGCGCAAGCGCCTCATCGCCGACCTTCTGAAGAAGGGCGACCAGATCATCGTGCAGGCGGTCAAGGACCCCATGGGCACCAAGGGCGCGCGCCTCACCATGCAGCTGTCGCTGGCCGGCCGCTTCCTGGTGTACGTGCCGTTCGGCGATGGCATCGGCATCAGCAAGCGCCTCGACGACGACGAGCGCCACCGCCTGCGCGACATCTGCAAGCGCCTGCCCACCGACGGCGGCGGAATCATCGTGCGCACCGCGGCGGCCGGGGCGTCCGCCACCGAGCTGGCGCGCGACCTGGCGTCGCTGAACCTGCTGTGGAAGGCCATCCGCGAGCGCTCCGACAAGGTCGACACGCCGTCGCTGCTCTACAGCGAGGCCGACTCCTCGCTCAAGGTCATCCGCGACATCCTCAACGAGACCGTTGACGAGGTGCTGGTGGACGACCCGCGCCAGCACGAGCGCATCACGGGCTTCCTGCGCCGCACGTCACCCGAGCTGGCCGACCGCGTGCGCCTCTACGAGGGCGATGTGCCCCTGCTCGAGGCCCATGGGGTGGAGGCCGCCATCAGGTCGACCCTCAGCCGCCGCGTGCCGCTGGCCTCGGGCGGTTCGCTGGTCATCGACGACACCGAGGCCATGACGGTCATCGACGTCAACTCGGGCAAGAACGTGGGTCGCGGCAACACCCAGCTCGAGGCCACCATCACCCGCACCAACCTCGAGGCGGCCGTGGAGGTCGTGCGGCAGCTGCGCCTGCGTGACATCGGCGGCATCATCGTCATCGACTTCATCGACATGGACGACGCCAAGAACCGGCGGGCCGTCACCAAGGCGCTGGGCGACGCCCTGGCCCTGGACCGCAGTCGCACGTTCGTGGTGGAGATCTCGCCGCTCGGGCTGGTGCAGATGACGCGCCAGAACATCAGTGACGGCGCCCGGGAGATCATGACCCAGGCCTGCCCCACCTGTGGTGGGCAGGGCTTCGTGGTGAGCCCCGAGACGCACGCGATCGACGCCGAGCGCCAGATCCGCCTGCTGCTGAAGGGCACCAGCGAGTCGCCGGCCGCCGTGGCCGTGCACCCCGAGGTGGCCGACTACCTGCAGGCCGATGGCAACGCGGTGCTCTCGGATATCGAGGAGGACCTCGGCGTGACCATCACGCTCGAGCGGGATTCCTCGATGGCGCCGGGCAGCGCCCGCATCGCCGGGGCCGCGCCCGCGCAGAGTCGACCGCGCTCGCGCAGCCGGTCGCGCGCCAAGGCCGAAGTGGCCGCCGAATAGGGGGATGCCGCTGCACGTGGCGCGTGGGGGACCGTTTCGCTACTGTCCCGCATCGCGTCCGGAGCCGGGCGCCCCGTCGTACGTGGAGAAGAACGTGGCTGATTACGCCGTCATCGCCCTCGGGGGCAAGCAATACAGGGTGCGCGAGGGTGAGCGCATCGTCGTGGACCGCATCGCTGCGGAGCCCGGTGACACCATCTCGCCGAAGGTTCTCGCGACTGGTGGCAGCGACGGCATCAGCGACGGTGGCACCGTGACCGCCGAGGTCGAGGAGCACGTGCTCGGCCCGAAGATCACGGTCTTCACGTACCGCGCCAAGAAGGACAGCAAGCGCAAGATGGGTCACCGCTCGCGTCTCTCGCGGGTGCGCATCACCGGGATCGGGGGCTAGATATGGCTCATAAGAAGGGTGGCGGCTCCAGCCGCAATGGTCGCGACAGCAACTCCAAGCGCCTCGGCGTGAAGGTGTTCTCGGGCCAGGTCGTGCCGGCCGGCTCGATCATCGTCCGTCAGCGCGGCACCGTGTTCAAGCCGGGCAACGGTGCGGGGCTCGGTCGTGATCACACGATCTTCGCCACGGTCACCGGTCGCGTGGAGTTCAGCAACGGCAACAAGGGTCGCCGCGTCATGGTGCACCCGGTGGAGGCCCCGGCGGTCTGAGCCGGGTCGGGGCGCAGGCGCCCCGCACCATGTCATTCACCGACCGGGTCCAGATCCACGTCCAGGCCGGACGCGGGGGCCACGGTTGCCTCTCGTTCCGCCGTGAGGCGCACACGCCGAAGGGTGGCCCGGACGGGGGCAACGGCGGGCGCGGCGGCGATGTGCTGCTCATCGCCGATGAGCAGCTGACCGACCTCACCCCGTTCCGCACGCGGGTGCACCACAAGGCGCCGGCGGGCGGCGACGGCGAGGGCCGCAATCGCCACGGCCGTAACGGCGAGGTACTCGAGGTGCACGTGCCCCCGGGTACGCGCGTGATGCGCGACGGCCACGAGGTGGCCATGCTCGAGGAACCCGGCGACAGCGCATCAGTGGCACGCGGGGGAGGCGGCGGGGTGGGCAACCGCGCATTCCGGTCGTCCACGCACCGCGCGCCGCGCGTGACCGTGCCGGGGGAGGACGGCGAGGAGGCCTGGATCGTCCTCGAGATGCGCCTGCCGGTCGACGTGGCGATCATCGGCCTGCCGAACTCCGGCAAGACCGCGCTGCTCAACGCGCTCACGGGCGCCCACGCCACGGTGGCGCCGTACCCGCACACCACCGACGAACCGGCCCTCGGCCCCCTCGAGGACGACTTCGGGGTCATTCACCTCGTGGCCGACCTGCCGGGTCTCGCTGCCGACGGCACCGAGCGCCGGGGTGCGGCCCTCGGGCAGCTGGAGCGTGCCACCGTGGTGCTGCACTGCCTCGACGCGTCCGACCCCGAGGACCCCGCCGACCGGCTGGCCCGGGTGCGGGAGGGCGTGGCCACGTGGATGCCCGAGGGCGCGCGCGAGGTCGTGGTGGCCACCAAGTGCGATCTGGCGCCCGCGCCGCCCGAGGCCGACTTCGCGACCTCGGCCGAGACCGGGGAGGGGATACCGGCGCTCCGCGCCGAACTGATCACCTGGCTGTCATGAGCGACGTCATCGTGATCAAGATCGGGTCGTCCACCCTCGTGGATGACCATGGGGCCCTGCGCGAGCAGGTGCTGCAGCGCCGCGTGGGCGAGATCGCGGGGCTCCGCGCCCGGGGCCTGCATCCGGTGCTGGTATCCAGCGGGGCCATCGCCTGCGGGCTCGGCACCCTGGGCATCTCGGAGCGGCCGGATGCGCTGCCCGACCTGCAGGCCGCATCGGCCGTGGGGCAGGGCGTTCTGTTCGCGCGGTACATCGCCGAGTTCGGTTCGCACGGCGTGGTGCCCGGGCAGGTGCTGCTGACATCCGCCGACCTCGAGCACCGGGCGTCGTATCTCAACGCCCGCAATACGCTCGAACGCCTCATCGCGCTCGGTGCGGTGCCGGTGATCAACGAGAACGACACCACCGCAACCGACGAGCTGACCTTCGGCGACAACGACGTGCTGGCGGCGCAGGTGGCCATATTGCTGCGGGCGCGCCTGCTGATGCTGCTCACCGACCGCGACGGCCTGTACGCGCCGGGGCCCGACGGACCGGAACTCATCAACGAGGTGCCGGCGGGCACCGCACCCGACGACATCGCGCTGGCCGACCTGGCGGGATCGGGCCGCGGGCGCGGGGGAATCGCCAGCAAGCTCGCGTCGGCCGCCATGGCCACCGGCAGCGGAGTGGCCTGCGTCATCGCGGGCGGCGAGGCCGATGGCGTCATCCCCGCAGCGGTGGCCGGTGAGGCTGTTGGCACGCGCTTCGCGCCGTCCGACTGCTCGGAGGGCGCGTTCAAGATGTGGCTGCGGCATGCCAAGCCCGCGCAGGGGCGCGTGGTGGTGGATGCCGGCGCCGTGCGCGCCCTCATCGACAAGGGAACATCGCTGCTGCCCGTGGGCGTGGTGTCGTGCGACGGCGCCTTCCCGGCGGGGGAGGCCGTGCTGGTCGTGGGCCCCGATGGCCGCGAGGTGGGCAAGGGCATCGCCGAGTTGTCGGCCGAGGAGATCCGCGCCGTGCGCGGCATGCGGTCCGAGGAGGCCCTGGGCGTCGTCTCGGGCGGCTCGGCCGAGGTCATCCACCGCGACCGGTTCGCACCGGCGGTGCGATAGCGTGACCAGCCCATGACCACCACGCACGCATCACTCGATGAGCGCCTCGACGCCGCGCGGGCCGCGAGCCGCGTGCTGGCGCGGATGTCCCCCGGCGGCAAGACCGACGCCCTCGAGGCCGTGGCCGTGGCCCTGCTCGAGCGGGCCGATGAGATCATCGAGGCCAACGCGGCCGACGTGCAGGGCGCCCGCGACTCCAACGCGGCCAGCGCGATGGTTGATCGGCTCATGCTGGACGGGCCGCGCCTGGATGCCATGGCCCGGGGAATCCGCGCCGTGGCCGCGCTGCCCGACCCCGTGGGTGTCATCACCGGTGGCTGGCGGGTGCCGAATGGGCTCGAGATCGTCGAGACACGCGTTCCGCTCGGCGTGATCGGGGTCATCTACGAGGGGCGCCCCAACGTCACCACCGATGCCGCGGCGCTCGCCGTGAAGAGCGGCAACGCCATCATGCTGCGCGGCAGCCGTATCGCCCAGCACTCCAACCGCGTGCTGGGAGAGGTGGTGGCATCCGCCCTGGCCGGCGCCGGGGTTCCCGAGGCAGCCGTCACCATGCTGGGCACCGACCGCGAGGAGATGCTCAGGCTCATCCAGGCCGAGGGCAAGGTCGACCTGGTCATCCCGCGTGGGGGCGAGGAGCTCAAGGCGTACCTCCAGCAGAACGCCCGCGTGCCGGTGATCTACGCGGCATCCGGCAACTGCCACGTGTACGTGGATGCCGCTGCCGACCTCGATGACGCGCTGGCCATCGCCGTCAACGCCAAGGTGCAGCGTCCGGGCGTGTGCAACGCCTGCGAGACCCTGCTGGTGCATCGCGATGTCGCCCCGGTGTTCCTGCCCCGCGTGGCCGACGCCCTGCTGGCCGAGGGGGTCGAGCTGCGCGTGTCGGAGGAGGTCCGTTCGCACCTGGCGTCCCTCGACGGCGACGTGGTGGATGCCACCGATGACGACTTCGCCAGGGAGTTCCTCGACCTCATCATCTCGGTGGGAGTCGTGGGGTCGGTGGACGAGGCCATCGAGCACGTGAACCGCTTCGGATCGGGCCACAGCGAGTCGATCGTCACGCGATCGCTGGACGCCGCCCGGGACTTCCAGCAGGGCGTCGACTCGGCTGTGGTGTACGTGAACGCCTCCACCCGCTTCACCGACGGCGGGGAGTTCGGCATGGGTGCCGAGATCGGCATCTCCACCCAGAAGCTGCACGCACGCGGGCCGATCGGCCTGGCCGACCTCACCACGGTCAAGTACCTGGTGACGGGTACCGGCCAGACCCGCTGACGCATGCGCATCGGGGTGATGGGCGGCAGCTTCGACCCGCCGCACGACGGCCACGTGGCCCTGGCGCGCGCCGCCGCCCAGCAGCTGGATCTCGATCGCGTGCTGCTGGTTCCCGCGTGCGAGACCCCGCACAAGCCGGGGGGCCCCACGATGCCGGCCGACCTGCGCCTGGCCCTCGTGCGCGCGGCGGCAGCGGAGGACGCGCTGCTCGAGGTGAGCACCGTCGAACTCGACCGTGCCGGCACCTCGTACACCGCGGAGACGCTCGAGCAGGTGGCGGCCGACAACCCCGGGGCCGATCTCTGGTTCATCATGGGCGCCGATCAGCTTGAGGGCTTCGCGTCGTGGGCCCGGCCGCAGCGCATCGTCGAGCTGGCGCGGCTGGCCGTGGCATGGCGGCCGGGCGCGGGCGACCCCGCCATGGAGCACCTGGCCGGGCCCATCGCCGCGGGGCGCATCGACGTGGTCGACATGCCCGAGGTGCCCATATCGTCCACGCTCGTTCGCGAGCGCCTGGCCCGCGGGGAGGCCATCGCCGATCTCGTGCCGTCGCAGGTTGCCCGGCTGCTGGTGCATGCCCCATCGTCTTGATGCGGGCCGTGACCCTGAGTAGCCTCACCACCGTACGCCTACCAACAGGGGAGACCCCTCGGACACCAGGGAACTCGCGCTCGGCGCCGCCGCCGTCGCCTACGACAAGAAGGCGGAGGACATCGTGCTGCTCGACATGCGCGGCCTGGTGGACTACACCGACTACCTCGTCATCTGCACGGGCCGCACGCCGCGCCAGACGAAGTCGATCTCCCAGGAGCTGCGTCACCGCCTGAAGAAGGACCTGGGGGTGACCCCGCGCAGGGTGGAGGGCGAGAAGGAGGGCGACTGGATCCTCGTGGACGCCCTCGACGTGGTGATCCACGTGTTCACCCCGGAGGCCCGTGACTTCTACCGCCTCGACCGCCTGTGGCGCGAGGCCCCGCTCGAGGAGTTCGCGCCCTCTCCCGCGTAGGACCGCCGCGGTCTATACTCCACGCCGCACCCCGGGGGATTAGCTCAGCTGGGAGAGCGCTACGCTGGCAGCGTAGAGGTCACCGGTTCGATCCCGGTATCCTCCATTAACGATCGAAGTACCCGCATACTCCGCGAAAGCATCGAGTGCGGTGTCCCCAGACGGGACAACCGAGGCACAACGTGACAGTGACTCGATGAGCCAGGAGGGCTCATCGAGCATCACGTGGGCAAAGGTGTCGAGGGTGATACTGGCCTTGCTGTGCCCGACCAGGCGGGCAACCGTGACGGGATCCCACCCGCTGCGGATGCGCAGGCTGATGAAGCGGTGACGGAGATCGTGCGGGCTCATGCGCAGCACCTCGGCGGCGCTTCCTGCCGAGGGTCACTTCCTGACGGACTTCACGGTTGCGGTAAGCAGCGTGGAATTTACGTCCATATGGGTCAGCGTCGAGCCAGCCGGAAACGTGCCAGCCGGTGCGTCGGACGTGGTCTGGTAGGTGCTGATGTTGACGGTCACTCGGCAGCGGTAAGGGTTCTTGACCGGCAGCAGGATGTTCCGGGTGCTGTTGGTGAGCACGGTGCGCGTTCGGTCGAAGGACTGGTACCAGAAGTCGCCCCTCTTGCTCAGGCACTCCAATCTGACTGAGCCGCTTTCACGAAACGCGTACGGGCGCTCGGGCACCGCAATCTTGTTGTAGTCGGCGTCGTAGTAATGGCCCGAGCCTCTGGCGATTCCGGTGATCGCGACAGAAATCTTGTTGTAGCCCTTGCGAACGTTCCAGACCTTCTTGCCGTCAAGCTGAGCGGAGCTCGTCCCCTCGTCGCCCATTCGCATGAGGGGAACACCATCGAAGTCGCTCCTCTGGCTGATGGGCTTGATGTTTACGACGGTTCCCGCAGAAGCGGTAGCGACTACGCCGCCGATCATCACGGCTGACATAGCGATAGCGATGCTCTTGATCACTGCTGGCCCCGTCTCGGCGTCACGACATGCGATGCATACGGGGAGCGTACATACCGCCTGTCGGAGCCAGCGATAAGGCGGTCGGCCCGGGTGACTTCTGTGCCCTCGTGCGCCCCGACACTCGACTGCACGTCGCGCCCGCAGTCGAGTGTCGGGCAACGCGGGCGTGGGACAACCGCGGGACAACGTGACACGCACTCCTCGCACTCCTCGCACTACCCGCGCCCCTTTCCCATGGGGAGCTCGCCAGTGGGCGAGTGGCCGGAGATGCGATCCCGGTATCCTCTACTCACACGAAAGGCCCGCTCAGGCGGGCCTTTCGCCGTTCCGGGCCTCATCTCCGCGCATGAACCCGGCCATCTGGGGCAGCACCGTCCGGGCCTCGGGGAACAGCGTCCGCGCCATCGCGAAGTCGTGGATGGCGCCCTCCACCTCGATCAGCTGGCACGCAGTGCCCGCCGCATCGCACCGCTGCGTCCAGTCGCGGCATTCCCAGAGCATGAGCTCGGCACCGCCGGCGGTCATCAGCATGGGTGGCAGCCCGGATGGGTCGCCGAACAGGGGCGAGATGCCCGGGTTGCGCCGGTCGTGCGCCCCGGCGTACTCGGCCGCGTAGTCGCGCAGCCGATCGAGCCCGAGCATCACGTCGAGGTGCTGCCCCGCGAGCATCTGCGGGTGCTCGAGGGTGAGATCGAGCCACGGGGATGAGAGCACCAAGGCGCGGGGCAGGGGTGCGCCCGCGTCGCGCATGCGCATGGCAGCGGCCAGCGCCAGGCCACCACCCGCGCTGTCGCCCGCCAGCACCCAGTCGCCCTCGATGGTGGCGCACGCCGCGAGCACCTGCTCGAGCGCCACCGGGTAGCGCGCCTCGGGAGCCCTTTCGTACAGCAGCATGAGTCCGGCCATGCCCGTGGCATCGCACATGGCCGCAAGCCAGTCCCAGTGCCCGGGGCCGGGGCCGAACACGTAGCCGCCGCCGTGCAGGAACACGATGGTTCCTCCCGGGCGATTACCCGGGGCGATCCACGCTCCGGGCACGCCGACGACCTCGGTCGACTGCACCAGACCGGCTGCCGCCAGCGACGGCGGTGCTTCACGGGCGTCGAACACCCGCAGGTCGTCGATGGGCGCGGATGAGCCCCTGTACCGGCGCCTCATCGATGGCAGCAGCCACGGCGCCATCTGCATCTCAATGCTCGGCATACGCAAACCCCGTTTCCATCGCACTGCCCTGATGAAAGGTTATTGTGAGGCGGCCTTGTCACGGGCAGCGCGAGCACCACAATAGGCGTGGTAGCTGGTCTATCGAAGGGTCGCCCCACTAGATGAAGGAACAGGCCCATAGCGCCCCGCCACCCCCGACCCCCGAGGAGGAGCGAGACCGCCTGATCGCGGTGCTGCAGGCGCAGGCCGAGCTGCAGGACCTCTACATCAGGAATGGCGCGGACAGGGCGTGGTGGGACACCGCGCTGCGTACGGTCATCGCCCTCTCGGGCAGCGAGTTCGGTTTCCTCGGGCGCATCGAGCA
>CAMCDF010000008.1 GCA_945873475.1 Bifidobacterium breve
CCGGGTCCGTCCGAGCGCGGTCGCGGACTCCGCGGCTGCCTGCGCGTCTCGCCCGCCGCTGAGGACCGCGCCCGGGATCGCGACTCCTGCCGCGCCCGGCGATCGCGCTCGGCGTCCCCGCCGGGTGGCCGGGAATCGGTCACGCGCGCGCCGCCACGGGCCAGGCGGCACGGGCCGTTTGCGTGTTCGAGGGCGTGCGCGTTCCTGTGGTCATGGCGTCCTGCCGGCGATGCGGTGCTGGCCCGTCGCCACCACCGTGACTGCGACGGCGGGAGGATAGGCGACCGCCGCGGCGCGCACGAGCAGATTCGTCATGCCGGGGGGGATGAATCGCCGTGCCCCCCGGGCGTCCGCATCAGCCCGGCGCCGCCGTCAACTGGTGCCCCACTTCCGCCACCGCCGCGAGGCCGCTGCGCACGGCCCCCTCCATGGTCGCGGGCCAGCCCGTGGAGGTCCAGTTGCCGGCCAGCACCACGCCCTCCACGGGCGTGCGCGCGCCCGGGCGCCGGGACGCCTGCCCCGGCGACGGCGCGAAGGTGGCCCGGGCGTCCTTGACCACGGCCCATTCCCGCAACGACGCCCCGTGTCCGCCCGGCAGGATCTCGCGCACCTCGCGGTCCATGGCCTCGGCCAACTCGCCCCGTGGCACGCCCATCTCGGCGCGGGCGGCGGAGAGCGAGAGGGCGATGTGCTGCCCCGGTGCGCCCTCCCCCGTGATGGCGGTGCGATCGAACATCCACTGCACGGGGCTGTCGACGACGGCGAGCACCGGGCGGTCGAGCACGGGCCTGTCGTACCAGAGGTGCACGTTGACGATGGGCGACTCGCCGAGGTCGGGGTGCACGGGCAGGGCGCCGGGGCAGGCTTCGTGGGCGCGCCCGGGGGGCAGCGCCAGCACGACCGCATCGGCGTCGATGCGACGCCCATCGCCCAGGGTCACCCCGCCGGCGTCCGCCGTGACCACGGCCTCACCCGTGATGACGGTTCCACCGGCCCGCAGCAGGTGCCACCGCGCGGGTGCGTCCACCAGGTGCGAGAGGCCCACGAGCGACCAGCCGATCGCCGCGCCCCCGCGGGTGCGCATGAGGCCCTCGGTGATGACGAACGACGCCAGCGCGGCCGACACGCGGTCGGATCGGTCGTTGCAGGTGGGCAGCACCACGACGTCCCAGAACCGCTCGATGGCGGCGTCGCGCTGGCCATGGGCGCGCAGCCATTCTCCGAACGAGACGTCGTCGAGGCCCGCCCGCCCGTCGTTGCCCAGTGCCGCGATGGCGCCGAGCGCTCGCAGCGCCCGTACGCGCTCGGCCCGCGACAGCAGCCCGTAGCGCGCGAACGACGGGCCCATGTGGAGTGGCGGCGGAAGGCGCCGCGACGTCAGCACCCCGTGCACCCCGGCGCGGTCACGCACGTCGACATGCAGGGATGGCTGGATGGCCGTGAGCCCGATCGACCCGAGGCGCCCGAGCAGCGCCATGTACGCCGTGCAGCAGCCCAGGTGCACGTGCTGGCCGTTGTCGAGCTCGGCTCTCGTGCCCGGATCGGTGAACGAAAAGGCCTTGCCGCCGAGGAAGGGCCGGCGCTCGATGAGCGTCACGCGCGCACCCCGCGCCGTGGCCTCGACGGCGGTGGCGATACCGGCAAGCCCCCCGCCGGCCACCACGACGTGCGCGCCGCGCACGGTCAGCGGCTCCTCGTGGTGATGGCGCGGATGATGGAGCCGAGCATCAGCGTCGCCTTGCGGCGCCCCGGCAGGGACACGCGGCCGAGCGTGTAGTCGAAGTCGCGGTCCTCGATGCGCGAGAGGATGTCCCCGTACAGGGCGGCCAGCATCTGCACGCACATGCGGGCGCGCAGGTCGAGCAGCGGCAGCAGCATGCGCCCGCTCGCGAAGTACTCGTGGGCGCGGTCCGCCTGCTGGCGCATGAGCGACCGCATGCCCTCGGTCATGCGGTCGCCGAGGATGTCGTCACCGGACACCCCGTGCGCGGCCATCTCATCGGCCGGCAGGTAGATGCGGTCGCGCTGGGCGTCCTCCTGCACGTCGCGCATGATGTTGACCACCTGCATGGCCACCCCGAGGTCCTCGGCGCGCCGCACCGCGGACGGATCGCGAAAGCCGAACACGTGCAGCGAGAGCACCCCCACGGCGCCGGCCACCCGGTCGCAGTAGGTCTTGAGCGACGGCCAGTCGGCGTAGCGGTGGGTGTCGAGGTCCATCTCGACCCCGTCCACGAGGGCGTCCATCGGGCCCCGCGGTATCCCGAAGCGGCGCACCGCATCGGCCAGGGCCACGAGCACCGGGTCGTCTGCGGGCACCGCCCCCGAGTACACGCGCTCCACATCGGCGCGCCGGGCGCTGACCGCGGCGGCCTTCTCGGCGTTGCCCTCCGCACCGTCGACCGAGTCGTCGCAGAGGCGGCTGAACGCGTAGAGGGCGTGGATGCCACGCCGGCGCTCGCGCGGCAGCAGGATGAAGCCGAAGTAGAAGTTGCGGGCCTCGGCACGCGTGATCTGCGTGCAGCGGTCGTAGGCGTCGTCGATGGTCACGCGCCGCCACCTCTCAGCATGCGCCACACCACGCCGGCCGCCATGCCCGCCCGCCCGCGCGCGCCGGGCGCCGGGCGCGCCGCGATGGTGTCGTAGTCCTGGTCGGCGATGGAGTCGCACACCCACAGCCCGCCGGCCGTGAACATGCCGATGTCCAGCCGCGCCCTGCGCGGGACCATGCCGCGCAGCGGCGCGCCCTGCACCAGCAGCGCCCGTGCGCGCCCGACCTCCATGCGCATCAACTCGCGCAGCGCAGGCGACGCCGTGCGCGCACGCAGGTCGTCGACCTCCACGCCGAACAGGCGCATGTCCTCGCGCGGCAGGTACACGCGGTCGCGCTCCTCGAGGTCGCGGCGCACGTCCTGCCAGAAGTTCACCAGTTGCAGGCCCTCGCAGGTGGCGTCCGACAGGCCGACGCGGCGGGCGTCGTCGATGCCGAGCACGCCCAGCACCATGCGCCCGACCGGTGTCGCGGAGTGCGCGCAGTAGTGCAGCAGGTCCTCGTGGGATTCCCAGCGCGAGATGCGCTGGTCCATGCGGTTGGCCTCGATGAGGCGGGTGAACTGGTCAATGGGCAGCCGCCGACGCCGGATGACGCCCGCCACGGCCACGAGCACCGGGTCGTCGCCGTGGCCGTCCATCGCGCGCACGAGCCCCTGCTCCCATGCGTCGAGTGCCTCGAGGCGCTCGTCGTGCGTGGCCACCCCGGCATCGCCGATGTCGTCGGTGACGCGGCAGTAGGCGTAGATGGCGCGCATATCGGCACGCACGTCGCGCGGCGCGAGCAGGAAGGCCACGGGGAAGTTCTCGTCATGCTGGCGGGCGATGTCCTCGGCCTGCACCTGCGCCCGGCCCCTGCTCACCCCGCGTACCGGCCGAGGGCCATCACGGGGAAGTAGAGCCGGTAGTAGTGGTACTTGATCATGAAGTCGAGCGGGAAGCCGGTGCCCGTGAAGGCGTCCTCCTCCCAGCTGCCGTCTGCCGACTGCTCACGCACCAGCCAGCCGATGCCGGCCTCCAGCGCGGGGTGCCCGGGGTCGGCCGCCATGAGCCCGATGAGCGCCCAGGCCGTCTGCGACGCGGTGGAGGGCCCTATCCCTGCGAGCGCCGGGTCGCGGTAGCTCTCGATGTCCTCGCCCCAGCCGCCGTCCTCGTTCTGGCATCCGGCGAGCCAGTCGACGGCGCGCTGCACCCACGGCTCGCGCATGTCGACGCCGCATGCGGCGAGCGCCGGCAGCACCGCCCCGGTGCCGTAGATGTGGTTGACGCCCCAGCGTCCCCACCACGAGCCGTCGTCGCGCTGCGTGCGCCGCAGGTAGAGCAGCCCGGCGCGCACAGCCGGATGCCCCGGCGGCACGCCGCACTCGACGAGCGCCTCGAGTATGTGCGCGGTCACGTCCTCCGTGGGCGGGTCGATGACCTCGCCGAAGTCGCACACGGGGAACTGCCCCACCAGCCGGCTGGTGTTGTCGACGTCGAATGCGCCCCAGCCGCCACCCTCGCTCTGCATGGCCAGAAGCCACTCCACGCCGCGCCGCACCACGCCGTCGTCGGGCGACACGCCCGACTTGATGAGGGAGATCAGCACCTCGGCGGTGTCATCGGTGTCGGGGTACCACTCGTTGTGGAACTCGAAGGCCCAGCCGCCGGCCTCCCCGCGCCGCGGAATGCGTCGCCAGTCGCCCTCGCGGGTGATCTCGCGCGCCAGCAGCCAGTCGCGGGCGCGCTCGACCGCGTCGTCGTCGCCGGCGGTGCCCGAGTCGTGCAGGGCGATGGCCGCCAGGCAGGTGTCCCACACCGGCGAGATGCACGACTGGATGCGCAGGCGCCCGTCCCTGCGAAGCGCGAAGGTCGAGAACCCGTCGAGTGCGCGCTCGATCACGGGGTGGTCGAGCGGCATGCCCATCACGTGCAGCGCGATGATCGAGTAGACCCACGGCGGCTGGATGCCGGCCCATGATCCATCGACCTCCTGCCGGTCCAGGATCCAGTCCCGGATGCGGCGTTCCGACGCACGCCGGATCGGGGCGATCGGGTGGCGGTTGTACAGGCGCGCCAGCGGCATGAGGCGGCCCATCCACCGGGTGAGCGGGCCGGGCGACCGCGGTGTGGGGCCCTCCACGCTGCCGGGCGCCTCGGCGAAGATGTCCTCCACCGAGGGGCGTTGCGTGAACGTGGGGTTGCGCGACAGCACCACGAGCATCGGCACGAATGTGCCGCGGGCCCACGACGCGAACCGGTACACGGAGATCGGCGCCCTGGGCGGCATGAGCATGAGCTCGGGCGGTGCGGCGGGCAGGGCATCCCACGGGTACTTGCCGAGCACGGCCAGCCACAGCCGCGTGAAGAAGCGCGCCTTGTTGGCCCCGCCCAGCTCGAGGATGCGCGACTGGGCACGCCGCATGGGCTCGGCATCGGCAGGGATTCCCGCGAGCCTCAGGGCGTACCAGGCCTCGACGCTCACGCTGAGGTCGCCGGGGCCGCCGTGCCACACGGCCCAGCCCCCGTCGGCGCACTGGGTGGCCAGGAGCTCGGCGGCGATCTCGTGACGGTCCTGTTCCGTGGCGCGCCCGAGGGCCTCCAGCAGGAACAGCTGCTCGGCGGTGATGGATGCGTTCGACTCCAGCTCACCCCACCAGAAGCCGTCCGGGTCCTGCAGGTCGCGCAGGTGCTGGGCGCCGCGGTCGGCGGCCATCCTCGCGGCGGCCCGCAGCCCGCCCCCGGTGATGCTGCTGGTCATGCCGCCACCGTCCCCCGCCTTGCGCCAACCGTGAGGAACCACTCCGCGGCGTCGCGCATGGCGGCGGTGAGGTCCGACTGCGGCAGGCCGAGTTCGCGTATGGCGCGCTGCGGCGAGAAGAACATGCGCCTGCGCGCGAGGAGCGCGCCGTCGAGCGGTGCCCGGGGCTCACGCCTGAGGATGCGTCCCTCCACGAACTCGTCGGCCGCCGCCGCGGCGATCGCCACCGAGTGGGGGATGCGCCGCGCCGGCGGGGGAGGGCCTCCCACCCGGTGCACCAGCTCGAGGATCTGCCGCAGCGACATGTTGCCCCAGGCATTCCCGAGGATGTAGCGCCGCCCCGGCCTGCCGTGCTCGAGGGCCAGCAGGTGGCCTGCGGCGACGTCCCGTACGTCCACGATGTTGAGCCCGGTGTCCACGTACGCCGGCAGGCGCCCGGTCAGCGCGTCGGTGATGAGGCGCCCGGTGGGGGTGGGCCGCCGGTCGCCGGGGCCGATGGGCGCGCTGGGATTGACCACGTACGCCTCGAGCCCCGTGGCGGCGGCGCGGCGCACCAGCGACTCGGCCTCCACCTTCGACTGCTTGTAGGCGCCGATCACCTGGGAGATCGGCTGGTGGGTCTCCTCGTCGCCATGGGTGCCGTCCCCGGGAATGCCCACGGTGGCCACCGATGACGTGTGCACCAGTCGCGCCCCGGCCTGTCGCGCGGCGCCGATGGCCACAGCGGTGCCGTCCACGTTCACCGACCTCACGCGGGCGGCCTGCCTGCGCCCGAGCGCGTAGACGGCCGCCACATGGAAGATCACATCGGTGCCCTCTGCGGCGCGGCGCATGGCGTCGGGGTCGCGCACGTCGCCCGGCACGGGTTCGATGCCCTCGGGCAGCGCCGACGCCGGCGCGCCACCCGGCCGCACGAGGCCGCGCACCTCGTATCCGGTGTCGCGCAGGTGCACGGCCACATGCGAACCGATGAATCCGGTTGCCCCGGTCACGAGTGCGCGCATCACGCCGCGTCCGCCAGGGCCGCCGCCACGGCGGGCACCAGCCCGCGCCGCGCGGCCCGCGCGCCGCGCGCCAGGCCCATCCAGGCCGCCACGTCGGATGGGTGACGGGCCATCCGGCCGAGCACCCGCAGCGCGTGCACGTCGCCCCGCTCGTCCACCACGCCGCCGAGGTCGGGCAGCACGTCGCCCACCCGGTCGGTCACGGCGCGTATGGCCGCGAAGGGGATACCCGCGCGGGCGCATGCACGCGCGGTGCCTGCGCTCTCCATGTCGACGGCGAGGCCGCGAAGCGCCCGGCGCCCGGCCGGGTCGGACACCACGCGGTCGGTGGTCACCAGCGTGCCGCCCTGCGCGCCGGCGCCGCGCGAGAGCGCCACGTCGCATGTCCACGCCTCGCCGGTCGCGGCGTCGCGCACGGTCATGGGTATCACCAGGTCACCGCGGTCCAGCGACGGGTCGAGCGCCCCGCAGAACCCCACCGAGATGGCCGCGATCGCGCCATCGCCGATCGCCCGCATGGCGGTGCGCTCGGCCGGCCCCGCACCCATTCCGGTGGCGATCACCCGCACGCCGGGTCCCGCGAAGCGCCTGAGCATGCGCTCCTCCGCAGCGACGGCGCACATCAGCGCGACCACGCCGCGACCCACCGCCCCCGGACCCCCTGCTCACCCGCGCGCGAGCGCGAGGAGATCCTTCGGGCTGGACATTGCGTCGAGGATCGTCGTGGCCTCGTAGCCGCAGTGCATGAGGCAGTTCGCGCACCGGGGGTCGCGGTCGGTGCCGTACTTCTCCCAGTCGGTGCCCTCGAACAGTTCCTTGATGCTGTCCACGTGCTTGTCGGCCAGCAGGTAGCACGGTGAGCGCCAGCCCTCGACGGTGTAGGTGGGCATGCTCCACGCCGAGCACTGGTACTCGCGCTTGCCCTGCAGGAACTCGTGGAAGAGGGGGTTGTTGTAGAAGGGGATGTCGAGCCCCTCACAGCGCCTGTGCACCTCTGCGTAGAGCTCCTGGGCCTCGGTGCGCGCCAGGAACTGCTCGCGGTCGTGGGTGACCGACTCGTAGTCGTAACCGGGCGAGGTGATGCAGCCCTCCACGCCCATGTCCTTGAGGTAGGTGAACAGCTCCACGTACTCGTCGGCGGGCGTGCCGCGGAAGATCGTGGTGTTGGTGCACACCCGGTAGCCGCGATCGATGGCCTCGCGCATGTGCCCGGTGGCCTTCTTGAACACGCCCTGCCGGTCGACCGCGTGGTCGTGCACAGACTCCATGCCGTCGATGTGCACGACGAAGGCGAAGCGCTTGGTGGGCTCGATGCGCCCGAACGCCTTGTTCATGAGGATGCCGTTGGTGCAGAGGTACACGAAGCGGCCCTGGTCGATGATGCCGTGGACGATCTCGTCGATCTGCTTGTGGATGAGCGGCTCGCCGCCGGGGATGTTCACGATGGGCGCGCCGCACTCCTCGGCCACGCTCAGGCACTGCTCCACGGTCAGCCGCTTGTGGAAGACATCCTTGTACTCCTGGATGCGCCCGCAGCCGGTGCAGGCCAGGTTGCACAGCTCGAGGGGCTCGAGCATGAGGGTGAAGGGAAAACGCTCCTTCCGCTGGAGCAGCTTCTTCTTCGCGATGTACGTGGCCATGCCGAGCTCCAGCGAAAGCGGGCGTCGTGGCACCAGCTGCTCCTCATCAGGTGTGCGGGGTCGAACGCCGGTAACGGTAATGAACGCACCGGCGGCATGCCACGTGCGCTCCCGCCACGCCGCCTAGCTCTGGCGGGCGAAGGCCGTGTCGGCGATCGCCGCCAGGTCGTCCACCGGGCCGGGCAGCCGGCCGAGAAGCGCCATGGCGCGGGCATGGGACTCCGCGGCGAGCTCGCGTGCCCGGTCCATGCCGTGAAGGCTGGTGTAGGTGACCTTGCCCATGCGCTCGTCGGCGCCCACGGCCTTCCCGAGCTCCTCCTCGGAGCCCGCGACGTCCAGGATGTCATCGACGATCTGGAAGAGCAGGCCCAGCTCGCGCGCGAAGGCGCGATAGACGGCGTCGTCGTCGGGCGGCGGCGGCGCGAGCACCAGGGCCACGTGCACCGACACGGCCATGAGGCGGCCGGTCTTGAGCGCATGCATCGCGGCCAGCGCCTCGGCCCCGCCCGCGCCCGCGCCCTTCAGGTCGAGGTACTGCCCCCCGACCATGCCGGTCACCCCGGTGGCGCGGCTGAGCTCGCGCAGCACGCCCACCTGCACCCCGGGGCCGCCGCCCTGCTCCTCGCACACCAGGCGCACGGCCTCGGCGAACAGGGCGTCGCCCGCGAGGATTGCGACGTCCTCCCCGTGCACCACATGGCAGGTGGGCATCCCGCGTCGCAGGTCGTCGTCGTCCATCGCGGGCAGGTCGTCGTGGATCAACGAGTAGGTGTGCACCAGTTCGATCGCCGCCGCCGACGGCATGATCTCGTCCGGCTCGCGGCCGAGCGCCTCTGCAGTGGCCAGCGCGAGCACCGGGCGGATTCGCTTGCCCCCCGCCAGCAGCGAGTAGCGCATGGCCTCGGCGAGCCCCTCCGTACCGGCCGCCTCGGCGACCTCGCGTTCATCGGATGCACCGAACCACAGCCCGCCGAGGTAGTCGTCGACGCGTTGGCGCAGGTGCTCCGGGTAGCGCGCGTGCAGTGTGCTCGGGCCGGGCTCGGTCATGGGGGCGCAGGGTACCCGGCTGGTACCGTCGCCCGCCATGCGCGCCCTCGTGCTCCACGGCCCCGATGACGTACGCCTCGAGGAGGTGCCGGTGCCCGACCCCGGCGCGGGCGAGGTCGTGCTGCGGGTTACCCGCGCGCTCACCTGCGCGACCGACGCCAAGATGCTGCGCCAGGGGCACCACCCCGCGCTGCCGCCACCGCCCGCGCCGCTGGGCCACGAGGCATGCGGCGTGGTCGTCGCGGTGGGCGACGGTGCCCACGGCGCGCGGGAGGGCGATTCCGTCGTCGTGGCCAACTCGGCTCCCTGTGGCGCGTGCCCGCCGTGCCGCCGCGGCCGGCCGTCGCTCTGCGAGTCGATCGTCTACCTGTCCGGCGCGTTCGCCGAGTACCTGCGGGTGCCCGCCCGCATCGTCGAGCGCAACATGCTGCCGCTGCCCGCGGGGCTCTCGCCCGCCAGGGCCGCCATGGTCGAGCCGCTCGCGTGCGCCGTGCGCGGGGTCGAGAGGGTGGAGGCAGGCGCGGGTGATGAGGTGGTCGTGCTGGGCGGCGGGGTGCAGGGCACGCTCATCACGGGCCTCCTGGCCGCGAGGGGATGCCGGGTGACGCTGTGCGACCCGCACGCGGCGCGTCGCGAGCGCGGCCTGGGGTTCGGCGCCACGCGCGCCATGGACGCCCCGCGCGACCCCGCATCGGTTGACGCGCTGCGAATGGCGCACGGCGACGGGCGGGGGCCTGACGCCGTCGTGGAGGCCGTGGGACGGCCCGCGGCATGGGAGTCGGCCGTGGCCATCGCGCGTCCCGGCGGCGAGGTTCTGCTGTACGGCGGGTGCGCCCCCGGCACCACGGTGACGCTGCCGACCTTCCCGCTGCACTACGGCGAACTGGCCATCCGCGGCAGTTACCACCACACGCCCGAGGCCGTGCGCGAGGCGCTTTCACATCTCGAGGCGGGGGATGCCCCCTACGACGATCTGATCGGCGCCGAGATCACGCTCGACGAGGTTCCCGGGGTGCTGCGGGCGGGGTCGGGCGACAAGCGCCCTGTGCGCATGGACTAGGCGTTGCGGGCGATGATGGCCTTGAGCTGGTCGAACTGATCGGCCTGCTCGCGCAGGCGCGCGAGCTCGGCATCCTGCGAGCGCATGAGCGTGGCGAGATCCTTGACCGCATCCTCGAGGCGGCGGATGACCGCCTCGGCGTCAGCGGCCCCCTTCGACCCCTGGGGCTTCGGCTGCGCGGCCCCGCGGCGCACGCGGGGCTCCAGGGCAACGCCCCGCTTGCGGGCGATGCGGTAGTAGTTGGCGGCGACGGTCCCGGCGCGCCGTCCCGTGCGACGCGAGATGTCCTCGAAGGCGTCGCTCTTCGACATCGCGCCCCCCGCCGTCATCCGCTCGACCTCGGCAAAGATGCCCTCGGCCACCCCACCGCGCGGGGTGTCCTGTGCGGTGGGCGCAGGGGCGGGTGCGGGTGCATCGGGGGTGGTGGGCTGCTCGATCATCACATGGCTCCGGCTCGTTGTCACCGGGCTTATCTCACATGTCAGTTACATGTGTCAATAGATATAAATACAGCCATCGTGGCCGTGAATCCGTGCATGTGTGCCCGACCGCCGACCGGTCCGATCTCCCCGTTGCAGAAGAGCCCGGCCAGCGGGATGCCGCCGAGTACGTCCGCGATGGCCCGCGCGTCGTGGTGCGGCCCGGGGAACATGCGGGTGCCCCTCCCGTTGCATGTGAACAGCAGTGCGCCACCCGCGCCCGCGGCGGCGGGTGCGACGAGCGCCTGGCGCAGGTCGGTGCCGGCCGTGCGGTGATCGCGCACCTGCAGGCGCATCACCTGGCCCACGCGCACCTGCTCGCCCACGACGAGTGCCCCGGTCTGCGGGTCTCCCCCGAGGATTCCGCGGATGAGGAAGTCGCCCTGCTCGAGCACCGGCTTGTTGCCATCCACCACGAGCCCGGCCAGCACCCCCTGCTCCACCATCTCCCGCTCGTCGGCCGGCAGGGCCTCGACCACCTCGCGCACCCGCTCGAGTGCCGGGCGTCCGGCAAGCGTGAGGATGACGCCGTCCTCGCATGCCGTGATGGTCATCTCCGGTCCCACGGGTCGGCAGCCCTGCGAGACCACGGCGAGGGCGCCGGGCACCACCACGCCGACGGCGCCCGCTGTCATCACGCGATCATCCAGGATCATCCGATGCTGCCCCGGCCCGGTTCCCCCCGATGCCATTCCCCCGATGATCGTGCGGGCGGCGGGCCGGCCGTCGGCGTCGGCCAGCGCCTCGGGCGGGAACGTGAAGGGGTCGGCCAGCAGGATCACCGCGTCGTCGGTGCCGAGGCCCGGCGGGGCGGCCGGTTCCACATGCGGCGGCCAGCCGGCCATCACCGCGCCGCCGTCCGGCGCGAGCGCCGGTTCGAGGGCGAAGGGCTCCACGGCGACCCCGGGCAGGCAGGCCGCCCACAGCGACAGCCCGGGTGGCGTCTCGACCTCGCGTCCGGTACCGATCACGGCCTCGGCCGTGCACCCCAGCAGGACCTTCGGCCCGAGTTCCCGGGTGATGATCGCGCCGATGCCGGCCGCGTTGGCCATCAGGTCCGGCGTCGCGAAGACCACGGCGAGGTCCGGCGGATCGTCGCCGATGGCCGCCTTCACCGAGTCACATGCCTCCCGCGCGGCGGTGCCCGCATTCGCATCCGTGCTGAGTGCTGCCCCGAAACGGTTCATGGCGCGATGGTATGGCTATCTACCGCCGGGCGCTCGGTCGCTTGACACCACTGCGTCCGGCTGGTCTGGTTCACGGGGTGCGAAGGTCAGCGAACCGAAGGTCAGGTCCCCGTCGCGTCACGGCCGCCGTCGCGGCGGGCCTTGCCATCGTCGCCTGGTTCGCCGCCGTCTTCGTGTGGACCACCACGGCGCGCGTGACCAGCCCGAGCGGTTTCGCAAGCGTTGCCGCGCAGACGATCCAGAGCCCGGAGGGGGCGCAGGCGACGACCGAGGCGCTGCTCGACTCGGTGACCTCGTACGCGGCGTCGAAGGGGTACGACCTCACCCCGAGCGCACTTGAGCAGATAGGCACGCAGATCACCGCGGTAATCGAGGACTCGCGGCTCCCGGAGATCATCGGGCCCGCCATCGGGGACGCCCGCCAGGCCTACGAGGCGGCGCCCAACGGCCCCATCACCATCGACTTCTCGGCGCTGCGCCCGATCGCGGTCGCGAAGGTGCAGCAGGTCAACCCGGCGCTGGTCAAGGCGATACCGCCTGACGCCGACCTGACGGTGACGGTGCAGAAGGGCGATGTCCCGCCCCCCGCATCCACGGTGGCCGGGGCCGCCGGCACGCTGATGTGGCTCCCCCTCTGGGTTGCGCTGGGAGCCGTGCTGCTTGGCGTGCTCGCGCTGTGGGCGTCGGGTGACCGCCCGCGCATGATGCGCGTGCTGGGCATCGGGTCGCTGGTGATCGCCGTGGTGCCGCTCGTGCTGTTCCTCACCGTGCCCCCGATCATTTCGTCGTTCGCGCAGCCCGGCACGCCGAGCGAGTTGGCATCGGTCGGTACGTCGGCGATCCTCGGGCATTGGTGGATCTCGCTGATCGCCTGCCTTGTCATCGGCACGGCGCTGCTGGCCGCGGGCATCCACGCCGGGCGATCGCGCGGCCAGCGTCGCCCCCCGCTGGTGCTGGGCCGCTAGGCAGGATCCGCGCCGTCGCCCGCGTCGAGCGGGTCGATGAGCGCGTGGGCCTCGAGGGCCCTGTCCCCCGGAACCATCACATCGCGAGGTCCGCCCGCGAGGTAGTCGGGCACGTCGAAGCCCGCCATGCGCCGCACGTAGGCCGGGATTCCCGCATCGCCCAGGATGCCCTGGATCATCTCGGCCTCGGGCTGGTTGTGGGCGATGGCCACGCGCACCCACTCGGGAGCCGGCTGCCGAGTGGGTGCCGGGCGAGAGGCCAGTGGCCACGCCAGCAGCGCGCCCAGCGCGAAGCCCACCACGTGCACCCAGTGCGCGGTATCCGACTGCGACTGCGAGATCGCGGCGATGGTCTCGTAGGCGATCCACGCGGCGATGGGCAGCCAGGCCGGTAGCCCCCGATGCGTCCCGGGCTCCGGGGTGGTGGGCTGCACCACCCGCAGCCGGGCCCGTGGGAACAGCACGATGTACGCGCCCAGCACGGCTGCCACCACGCCCGACCCGCCGATGACGGGCTGCGCCGACGACGAATCGATGAGGGCCTCGGCCACGAAGGCCGCGTAGCCGCATGCCAGCGCGAAGGGGAGGAACCGCACCCGGCCGAGCCGCTGCTCCACGGAGGGTCCGAACACCCACAGGAACAGGAGGTTGCCCAGCAGGTGCCACCACGACGCGTGCAGGAACTGGGCGGTGAACACCTCGAGCCAGGCCGAGTGCTCGGTCGAGAGAACCACGCACGGGTCGGTGGCGGCGCCCCCGGCGCCGCCGGTGAGGTGCACCGGCACCATGCCCCAGCGGCAGGCGAGCGCCTGGGACGAGTCGACCACGTTGCCGTCGTCGGGCCGCAGTGCCTGGACGACCCACATCACCGTCCACGCCGCCATCAGCGCGTAGGTGACCACCGGGACGCGGGCGCGCGGGAGGTCGTCGGACAGGATCCGCGCCATGGGGCGGGGCTACCCCAGGATGTTCATCAGGAGCGCCGCCTGTACGTGCAGGCGGTTCTCGGCCTCGTCCCACACGGCCGAGCGGGGCCCGTGGTAGACGGCCCTCGTGATCTCGAGGCCGTCGTGGGCCGGCAGCGGGTGCAGGGCGATGGCGTCGGGCGCCGCCGCGTCCATCAGCGCCTCGTCCACGCGGTAGGGCGAGAACACACGCAGGCGCTCGGCCTCCTCGTCCTCGTCGCCCATCGACACCCACACGTCGGTGTACACGGCCCGTGCGCCGGCCACGGCCTCGCGCGGGTCGGTGACCACGCCCACCGACCCACCGTTCCGGCGCGCGATGGCGTCTGCGCGCTCGACCACCGCGGGGTCGGGCAGGTAGCCCTCGGGGCATCCGGCCACGATCTCCATGCCCAGGTGGGCGCCCGCGACCATGAGCGAGTGGCAGCAGTTGTTGCCGTCGCCCACGTACGTGGCCCGCATGCCGGCCGGGTCGCCGAAGCGCTCGCGGATGGTCATGACGTCTGCAAGCCCCTGGCAGGGGTGGTGGTCGTGCGTGAGGGCGTTGATCACCGGCACATCGGCGTGCTCGGCCAGCGCGACCACCTTGGCGTGGTCGACCGTGCGGATGACGATCGCGTCGACGAAGCGCGAGAGCACCTTCGCGGTGTCCTCGATGGTCTCGCCTCGCCCGAGCTGCATGTCCCTGCCTGCCAGCACCACCGGGTGTCCGCCCAGCCGGGCGATGCCCACCTCGAACGACACGCGTGTGCGGGTGGACGGCTGCTCGAAGATGAGCGCGACGCTCTTTCCCTCGAGGGCGTGGGGCCACTCGGGCGATGCCTTGAGCGCATCGGCGAGGTCGAGCACCTCGCGCACGGCGTCGCCGGGGTGGTTCATGAGGCTGAGCACGGAGCGGCCGCTCAGCGCGGGGTGTGGCGCGTACTGGATCACCGCGGCAGCCTATCGCGGGTTCGGCGGGCATCCCGTCCGGCGGATCGGGCACGATCGCGGTGAAAGCGACGCGGGAGGCGGCATGGCAGCGGGGTGGTGGGTGCTCATCGGCATCGGCGCCCTTCTCGTGCTGCTCGCGATCTACGACGTGCTGCAGCGGCGGCACTCGATCCTCCGTGTCTTCCCCGTGGTCGGGCACCTCAGGTTCATCCTCGAGGCATTCGGTCCCGAGCTGCGCCAGTACATCGTCACGAGCAACGACGACGAGCGCCCCTTCAGTCGCAACGCGCGCCGCTGGATCTACGCCAGCAGCAAGCACCAGAACTCATCGTTCGCATTCGGTACCGATGCCGAGTTCGAGCGCACGCCGGGCTACGTCATCATCAGCCCCGCTGCGTTCCCGGCTCCGCCCCCGCCCGGTGGCGACCCCGACGACTGGCCCCTTCAGTCGGCCAAGGTGCTGGGCGGGCCCCGTGAGAGGGAGAAGGCGTTCCGACCCGCGTCGGTCGTGAACATCTCGGGAATGTCGTTCGGCGCGCTCTCGGCGCGGGCGGTGGAGTCGCTGAACGCCGGGGCGGCGCTTGCGGGATGCATGCAGACCACCGGCGAGGGCGGCCTGACCCCGTACCACCTGCAGGGCGGGGACCTCGTGATGCAGTTCGGCAGCGGATGGTTCGGCGCCCGCGACTCCCGTGGCCGCCTCGACCTGCCGCGGCTGGTGGATCTGGTGCACGAGCATCCCATCCGCGCCGTCGAGCTGAAGCTGAGCCAGGGCGCCAAGCCCGGGGTCGGCGGAATGCTTCCCGGCTCCAAGGTGACTCCCGAGATCGCGGCCATCCGCGGGGTGGAGGTGGGGCAGCCGTGTGAAAGCCCGCCCTGCAATCCGGAGTTCGGGTCGGCCGATGAGCTGCTCGACGTGGTCGAGCGCATCGCCGATGCCACCGGCGTGCCGGTGGGCATCAAGTCGGCCGTCGGTGAGGTGGCCTTCTGGAACGACCTGGCACGGCTGATGGAGGACGGCTCGCGCGGGGTCGACTTCATCACCATCGACGGCGGGGAGGGCGGCACCGGCTCGGGCCCCCTGGCGTTCGTCGACCACGTGGGGCTGCCCTACCGGCTCGGCCAGGCACGCGCGCTGCGCGCCTTCGCGGAGCGGGGTATCCAGCACGAGGTCACCTGGATCGGCAGTGGGCGGCTGGGGCTGCCCGAGGAGGCCATCATGGCCTTCGCCCTTGGCGCCGACATGGTCAACGTGGGCCGCGAGGCGATGATGTCGATCGGCTGCATCCAGGCGCAGCGCTGCCACACGGGCCACTGCCCGAGCGGCGTGGCCACCCAGTCGCGCTGGCGCCAGCGGGGCATCGATCCCACGCTCAAGTCGGCCCGGGCGGCGTCGTACATCATCGCCCTGCGCCGTGAGGTCACGCGCCTGGCGCGTGCCACCGGAGCCGCCCACCCCTCACAGGTGTCGCTGGACGACATCGAGGTGCTCGAGGGCGATGTGCTCACCCCCGTGGCCCAGCGATTCGGCATCTACCCCGACTGGGCGGTGCCGGTCGTCATCTGACCGGCGTCAGCCGGCGGCCAGCGGCCCCTGCTCCCAGCCTGCGCCCAGGCGCATGGCCAGGTCGATGTCCCCAGGCGACGCGACCCCCTCATCGGCAAGGCGCCTGGCCTCGTCCATGGCCGCCGCGTAGTAGATGGCCGCCACGACGGGCTCGGTTCCCGTGGGGGAGCCGTCGCCGTCGGGTACGAGCCCGCCGCCCGTCTTGCGGCCCAGGCGCCCCTGTGCGACCAGCGGCGCCAGCGTGCCCGAGTCGTCGAAGCGGTCCCCGTAGGCGGCCTCGAGGTCGGCCCGGATGCTCTCGAGCACGTCGAGCCCCACCAGGTCGCCCAGGGCGAACGGCCCCATCGGCGCCGGCCCGCCTTCGGCGACCGCCTGGTCGGCCGCGCGGCGATCCACCGGAGCGCCCGCCGCCGCGCGGTAGGCCTCGGCCATGGCACGTACCAGCACCCGGTTCACCACGAACCCGGGGCACTCGCGCACGCGCACGGGTGTCTTTCCCAGCGCCCCGGCCAGGTCGATGGCACGCGAGACGGTGTCCTCGTCGGTGGCGGCGCCCGCGATGACCTCGACCAGTCGCATGGTGCTGGCGGGGTTGAAGAAGTGCAGCCCGACCAGCCGGGACGGCGTGGCGGTGGCGTCGGCGAGCGCTGTGACCGAGAGGCCCGATGTGTTCGTGGCCACCAGTGTGCCCGGGGCGACCACCCGGTCGATCTCGGCGTGCACGCGCGTCTTCAGGCCCAGGTCCTCGGGCACGGCCTCGATCACCACGTCGGCCGGCGCGAGGTCGGTAATCCCCCCGACCGCCGTGATGCGCCCGGCTGCGGCGTCGGCCTCGGCGGGTTCGAGCCGGCCCTTCGCGACGCGCCGCGCCGCGATGGCCACCGCGCGGTCGCGCCCCTGGGCTGCGCGCTCCGCATCGGCATCGGCGAGCAGCACCTGCATTCCGGCGACCGCCGCGACGTGCGCGATCTCGGCCCCCATGGTTCCTGCCCCCACGATTCCCACGGTCGTCATGGGCCGAGCCTACCGGGGACGTCCGCACCGGCCTCTAGGTTTCCCGAAACCGGAGAGATGGAAACCGGTTCACCGAGATCACGGTGATGAACGACACCGACCACGACGTCGCCACGGAACCCGCCCTCGCCGCGCGGTACCGGCAACGTCGCCTCACGCTCCTGGTGGCGCTGCTCGTCGTGACGGTCATCCCGATCGTGGCCCTCGGCACCTGGTGGCTGTGGCCACTGCTCGTGGTGCCCGCCGCCCTCGCAGCCCCGCTGGCAGGAGGCACGGGCCTCATCGCCACCCTCCTGGCGTCGTCCATCGCCCTCGCCGTGGCCTCATCGGGCGACGTCGCGTCGTCGGAGGTCTTCATCGGCTTCGTCGCCATCGTCGTGGTGGCCGCGCTCGGCGCCGCGCACGAGGGCATGGGCCGGGGCCTCGTGCAGGGATGGTCATCTCACCGCGATGGGCGTGTGGCCGGCCCGGCGCCCGACCAGGTGTTCGACATCATCGCCGACCGCGACTGCCGCCGTGCCGCCGAGACCGGCAGCCCGGTATCGGTTGCCGTGGTGGCGATCCCGCGCGTCGACTCGGTCGGGCGCACGCACGGCGTCGACGTGCTGGACCACCTGCTGGCGTCATGCTCGTCGGCCGTGGCTGGTGTGGTGTCGGGATCGGACCTCGTCACCGAGCAGGGTGACGGGCGCTACGTGGCGCTGGTCGCGGGGCCGCTCGACACCGCCCGCGACGTGGCCCAGCGCATGGCCGTGGCGCTGGAGTCGGTTGCGGTGCGCGACCACGACGGGCTCCGGGTGACCGCCGGCGAAGTGGCCGTGGGCGTGGCCGAGTGGTCCGACTCCGACACCGGCCCCGACTCGCTCATCGAGCGCGCGGGCGCCGCACTGCTTCAGGACCTCGTCCGCTCCGGGCGCCCCGGGGTGAACGACGAGCAGGCGACCGGCGAGTTCAGGTCCGTCGCCGTCGCCGACGCCGCGTAATCCGCGCGACGGCCGCGCCGAGGCCGGCTCCGGCCACGATGTCCAGCGGTTCGTGATCTGCCGCGGCCACGCGGGCCGCGAGGCCCGTGGCCGCAAGCAGCATCGCCGCGGCGCCCAGGACGGGCCTCTCGCGTGACACCACCAGCGATATCGCCGTGGCCGACGCAGCGTGCCTGCTGGGGAAGCCCCCCTCCGCGCGCGCGCCGGGGCGGGGCCTGCCGATGGCGTCCCGTGCAACGCGTGCCAGCAGGCCGGCGGCGGCTCCCGCCACCGCGGCCCGCGCGCCCAGCATGCGCGAACCGGGCATGAGCAGCAGCCCGAGCGCGAGGGCCTGGAAGGCCGGGGCCATGGTGTCGGCGGCCAGCCGGGCCGACTCGTGCCCGCCGTGCACCGCCTGCACGCGTGACCGCAGGTGGCTCCCCGCGCGCCTGTCGGCGGCGAGGATGACCGACGTGAACTCGGGCGACGCCATGGGCACGAAGGTAGGGCACCGGACCCGGGCATGCCCGGGTAGGCTCGCGGCGTGAAGGCACGGGCACGCATCGGGCTGGTCCTCGCGGTGATTGCGGCGTCGGGCACGGTGGCCGGCCTCGCCGGCTGCGGATCGTCCAGCGCGGGAGGAGCGGCGCCCGAGGTGCTGCCCGAGCCCGATCGCGCTGCGGCCGTTCCCGTGGAGGTCCCCCGCCTGTCGGGCGCCGGTGACCTGGTCATCGGGCGACCGGGCGCCAGGCCGACCGTGGTGAACCTGTGGGCGTCGTGGTGCGGTCCCTGCAAGGAGGAGATGCCGGCGGTGCAGCGCTTCGCAAAGGCGAATCCCGGCGTTCGCGTGGTGGGCATCGCGATCGACGACGCACCCGACGCCGCCAGGGAGTTCGCCCGGGAGGTGGGCGTCACGTTCCCGCTGGGCGTCGACGAGGACGACGCCGTGGGTGACGGCTACGGGGTCTCGGGCCTGCCCACCACGCTCGTGCTCGACCGTCAGGGCAGGCTCGCGGCCACGTGGGCGGGGCCGGTGACCGAGGCCGAGCTGGAGCGCCTGACGTCGTCGCTCGCCGGGGCCTCGTGAATACTTCCCGCGTGAGCACCGACGACCGCATCCGCGCCCACTGCCGTCGCCACGGCCTGCTGCCCCCATCGGCGGGCGTGCTGGCGCTGGTGTCGGGCGGAGCCGACTCGACCTGCCTCATGAACCTGCTGCCGGCCATCCACGAGGGTCCGGTGCACGTGCTCACGATCGACCACGGGTTCCGGCCCGAGGCTGCGGACGAGGCCGCGGCGGTCGCCGAAGCGGCCCGGTCGCTGGGCCTGCCGGTGCACGTGGAGAGCCTCGGCCTGGCCCGCGGCAGCGGGGCCATGGAGCGGGCGCGTGACGCCCGCCTGGCCGCCGCGGAGCGCGTGCGGATGCGCGAGGGGCTCGACCTCATCGCCACGGGCCACACCCGCACCGATCACGTGGAGACCGTCCTGTTCCGCGCCGCGCGGGGCACCGGGAGGACCGGCGCCCTGGGCATCGCCCCGCGTCGCGGCCGCTTCGTGCGCCCGCTGCTGGGCATCTCGCGGGCCGAGGCCCGCGCGTGGTGCGACGAGCGCGGCCTGGCGTTCGTGGACGACCCGACCAACACAGATGCGTCGACCGCGCGTGCGCGGGTGCGCCACGGCCTCGTGCCCGCCCTCGAGGCCGTGCATCCGTCGGCCGAGGCCAACCTCGCCGGCCTGGTCGACCTGCTGGCCGACGAGGCCGCGGTGGTGGACGCCGCCGTGGCTGTGGCGCATGAGCGCGTGGGGCGGGGCACGGGGCTCGATGCGGCGCTGCTGGGGCGTGAGCCCATCGCGGTGGCCCGACTGCTGGTGAGGCGCATGCTCGAGCACGCAGGCCTTCCCGCCGATGCGCTGGGGTCTGATGTGGTGGGCGCCGTCCTGGCGCGCGCGGCCACCGGCCGGGGCACCACGCAGGTGCCGGGCGGGCTCGTGGCCGTCGACGGTGGCGTGCTGGTCGCCGAGGCCGCCGCGGCCGTGGCGCCCCCGGTGCCCACCGCGGAGCTCGGCGTGCCCGGCGCCGTCAGGCTGCCCCGTCTCGAGGTCGTCGCCCGCCCTGGCACCGCCGGTTCGACGTCGCCTTCAAGCGCGTGGGTGCGCACGTCGGGCAGCCTCACCGTGCGTGCTCCGATGCCGGGCGATCGCATCGCCCTGCCGGGCGGCGGCCATCAGGCAGTCGGACGCCTCCTGCAGGCGGCGGGGGTGCCCGCGCGTCATCGCGCCGCTGTTCCCGTGGTCGCTGATGGCGAGCGGGTGCTCTGGGTGGCCGGGTACCGCGCATCGGCCGACGTCGTCGCGGGGCCCGGCGAGCCGGCCGTGAACCTGACGGCGGCACGCGCGTGAGCGACGCCCCGGGAGAGGTGCTGGTCAGCCGCGAGCGGCTGACGGAGCGGGTGGCGGAGATGGCCGCCGAGATCTCCGCCGACTACGCCGGCCGCGACCCGCTGGTGATCGGCATCCTGAAGGGCGCCGTGTTCTTCACGGCCGACCTGGTGCGCGAGATGTCGATCCCGTGCGAGCTCGACTTCATGGCGGTGTCGTCGTACGGGTCGGCCACGCATTCGTCGGGCGTCGTGCGCATCACGAAGGACCTCGACGTGGCCATCGAGGGGCGCCACGTGCTGCTGGTGGAGGACGTCATCGACTCCGGGCGCACCCTCAGGTACCTCATGCGCAACCTCGCCGCGCGCGATCCCGCGTCGGTGGAGACATGCGCGCTGCTCAGCAAGCCCGCCGCCGATCGCCTCGACCTGGGCACCCGCTACGTGGGCTTCCGCCTGCCCGATGTATTCGTGGTGGGCTACGGGCTGGACGCGGCCGAGCGCTACCGGGAACTGCCCTACATCAGCGTGCTCTCGAAGCCCTGAGGTTCCGCGCGCCTGCACGTGGGCTTCGCCCGGCCCGAACGCTGCTACCTTGACGGCCTGTCGTCGAGCGGGAGTTGACCGCTGAGCCGCTTCTTCAAAAGCGCAGCATTCCCGATACTGATCGTGATCCTCCTGGCCTTCGTGGCCCAGAAGCTGGTCACGTCTTCATCGCAGCCGGCCGAGCAGCCCACGTTCACCGGGTTCCAGAAGGAACTCACCGAGGGCAAGGTCTCGCGCGTCACGATGCAGACCAAGAACCAGGAGCTCGAGGTCACGCTGAAGGACGGCAAGACCTACGTCACGGGTTACCCCGACAACTACGGGGCCGAGGTCACCACGGCCATCGACGAGGCCAAGGTGCCGTTCGTGGTCGAGGGCAAGGGCGGATCGGCCTGGTGGGGCTTCCTCATCACGCTCGCCCCGTTCCTGCTGTTCTTCGTCTTCTGGATCTTCCTGATGAACCAGATGCAGGGCGGCGGATCCAAGGTGATGAGCTTCGGCAAGAGCCGCGCGAAGCGGATGTCCGTTGACCAGCCGAAGATCACCTTCCGCGACGTCGCGGGAGCGGACGAGGCCGTCGAGGAGCTCGAGGAGATCAAGGAGTTCCTCGAGAACCCCAAGCGCTTCCAGGCGCTGGGCGCGAGAATCCCCAAGGGCGTGCTGCTCTACGGGCCTCCCGGCACCGGCAAGACGCTGCTGGCGCGTGCCGTGGCGGGCGAGGCCGGCGTGCCGTTCTTCTCGATCTCGGGATCTGACTTCGTCGAGATGTTCGTGGGCGTCGGCGCCAGCCGCGTGCGCGACCTCTTCGACCAGGCGAAGCAGAACTCGCCCTGCATCATCTTCATGGACGAGATCGACGCCGTGGGTCGCCACCGCGGCGCCGGCATGGGCGGTGGCCACGACGAGCGCGAGCAGACGCTCAACCAGCTGCTCGTCGAGATGGACGGCTTCGAGGCCAAGGACAACATCATCCTCATCGCGGCCACCAACCGGCCGGACATCCTCGACCCGGCGCTGCTGCGCCCGGGGCGCTTCGACCGCCAGATCATGGTCGACCGCCCCGACCGTGCGGGTCGCGCCGAGATCCTGCGCGTGCACACGCGCGGCAAGCCGATCGACAAGGAGATCGACCTCGACACCCTCGCGGGTCAGACCCCGGGCTTCACCGGCGCCGACCTGGCCAACCTGGTGAACGAGTCGGCCCTGCTGGCCGCGCGCAAGGGCAAGAAGGTCATCGACGCCCAGGAGCTCGAGGAGGGCATCCTGCGGGTCATCGCCGGGCCCGAGAAGAAGACCCGTCTGCTCTCCGACAAGGAGCGCGTGGTCACCGCCTACCACGAGATGGGCCACGCCATCGTGGGGCACTTCCTGCCGAACGCCGACCCGGTGCACAAGATCTCCATCGTCAGCCGCGGCCAGGCGCTGGGCTACACCATCTCGATGCCGTCCGAGGACAAGTTCCTCACCACGCGCGCGCAGCTCGAGGACACCATGGCCATGACCCTGGGTGGCCGTGCCGCCGAGGAGATCGTGTTCGCCGAGATCACCACCGGCGCCGCAAACGACCTCGAGAAGGTCACGGCCACCGCCAAGCAGATGACCATGCGCTTCGGCATGAGCGAGAAGCTGGGGCCGCGCGTGCTGGGCCACAACCACGGCGCGCCCTTCCTGGGCCGCGACATGCACAGTGAGCCCGACTACTCCGACGACATCGCCCGGCAGATCGACGTCGAGATCCGCCGCATCATCGAGGACGCCTACCAGCGCGCCAAGGACATCCTGTCCGAGCACCGTCACGACCTCGAGAACATCACGCAGGTCCTGCTGCGCCGCGAGACCATCGAGCGCGACGAATTCCTGCGCCTGCTCGAGGGCGAGCCGGAGGCCGACGTCTTCCGCGTCAAGGACGAGCGCGCCCGCCAGAAGGCCGCCGAGGCCGAGCGCCAGGCCGACGAGGCCGAGGCCGAGAAGCGCCGCCAGCCGCTGCCGCCCCCGGCACCCGGCAGCGCACCCGGCACCGCCGGGGTCTAGGGCCCCTCCGGGGGTAGCCTGCGGGGCATCTCCGGATCGCCTCTCAACTGGCTGGATGCGCCCTGCGTGATGGGCATCCTCAACGTGACCCCCGACTCGTTCAGCGACGGGGGAGACCACCTGGATGCCCGCGCCGCGGCGGCGCATGCCCGGGCGATGGCGCGGGACGGCGCGGCCATCATCGACGTGGGTGCCGAGAGCACCCGGCCCGGGGCGCCGGCGGTGGCGGAGCACTCCGAGCTGGCCCGCCTGCAGCCGGTGCTCGACGCACTCGTCGTCGACCCCCCCGGGGCGCCGATCTCGGTGGACACGCGCAGGGCATCAGTGGCCGCCCTGGCCCTGGACGCCGGCGCGGTGCTGGTGAACGACGTCTCGGCGGGTGCCGACCCGCACATGTTGCCGCTGGTGGCCGACCGCGGTGCCGGTATCTGCCTCATGCACATGCAGGGAGAGCCCGGGACCATGCAGGACGACCCGCGGTACGGCGAGGTGGTGTCCGAGGTCGCGGCGTACCTCGAGGCCCGGATGCGGGCCGCGGTGGACGCCGGCGTGGCCGAGGACGCCATCATCCTCGACCCGGGGATCGGCTTCGGGAAGACCGCCGCGCACAACCTGGCGCTCATGCGTGGGCTGGGCACCATCGTCGCGCTCGGACGCCCCGTGCTGGTGGGCATCTCGCGCAAGGGGATCATCGGCGACCTCACCGGTCGTGGGGTGGGCGAGCGCCTGGCGGGATCGATCGGTGCGGCGCTGGCAGCGGTGGATGCGGGCGCGGCGGTGCTGAGGGTGCATGATGTGCCCGAGACCGTGGACGCCCTGACGACGTTCACCCAGATGCGTGGAGGCCGTGCATGAGCGACGTCGTGGTGAGGATCAGGGGGCTCGAGGTGGGCGGCCGCCACGGCGTGCTCGACGCCGAGCGCGTGCTCGGCCAGCGCTTCGTGGTGGACATCGACATGGTCCTGGGCCATGACCGCTCCACCACCACCGACGACCTGGCCGACACGGTCGACTACGCGTCGATCACCGAGGACGTCGCCGGCATCGTGGCGGGCGAGCCCGTGGCCCTGCTCGAGCGGCTGTGCCGCATCATCGCCGAGCGCGTGCTCGAGGAGCAGGTCGTCAGGGCCGTGACCGTGACGGTGGCCAAGCCGCACGTGGCGATCCGTCACGTGCTCGATGATGTCTCGGTGACCCTCCACCTGGAGCGCGACGCGAGGTGAGCACGATGTGGCTCGGCCTGGGGTCCAACCTGGGCGAGCGGGCCGATGCGCTGCGCTGGGCCATCACCCGCCTGGGGGAGGAGGGCGCAGTCGTCGAGTGCGTCAGCGGCCTCTACGCCACCGCGCCCCAGGGCGTGGAGGACCAGCCCGAGTTCCTGAACGCCGCCTGCCGTGTGGCCACCGATCTGGACCCACCCGGCATGCTGGCCCTGGCGAAGCGCCTGGAGGCCGAGGCAGGCCGCGTGGCGGGCCCTCGCTGGGGCCCCCGCCCCCTGGACATCGACATCCTCGCCTGGGACGGAGGCGAGTGGCGGGCCCCGGACCTGGTCATCCCGCACGAGCGCCTGGCCGAGCGCCGCTTCGCCCTTCAACCTCTGGTGGAGGTCGACCCCGACCTGGTGCTGCCGTCCGGCGAGCGCATCGCCGACCTGCTCGATGCCATCCCCGAGGCCGACCAGCCGGTACGCCGCATCGGACCCCTGTAGCCCCAGAGGGCTCAGGGCCAGGCCCCGGATGAGGGGATGGCGGCGATCGCAGCCGGGGATGATGCATTTGCGGCCCCCGCAAATGCCGATCCCGTTTCGGCGAGTGGCCGCCAGCCCCACATCCGGGGCCTGACCCCACGCGCCGCGGACCCCCGGGGCCCGGTGCGGGTCTATGCTTCCCGCCCCATGTCGCAGATCGATGAACTCGACGAATACGACGCCGAGCTGGAGCTCCGGCTGAAGCGGGAATACGCGGATGTCTTCCCGCTGTTCCGCTACTGCGTGCTGACGCAGGAGGCCACGTACCTCTGCAACCGGCTCGAGCGCCAGTACGAGCCCCAGGCCGCGTACCCGTTCTTCCACGTGGTGATGGAGGACGTCTGGGTGTGGGACAAGAACCGCCCCACGCGCATCATCCCGCGCGTGGAGATCCACACCACCCAGGACATCACCGTGGAGGTCCTGCGTGCCGACGACGAGCCGGTGGCGTGATGCTGCTGGCGGTTGATGTCGGCAACTCGCAGACGGTCGCCGGGCTGTTCTCGGGTGACGAGCTGCTGCACGACTGGCGGGTGTCCACCATCAGGCGCACGACGGTGGACGAGCTGGCGGCCAGCCACGACAACATCCTGCAGCTGCGGGGCGGCAGCCTCACCGAGGTGGACGACGTGGTCGTGGCCTCCGTCGTGCCCGAGCTCACCGTGGCCTACCAGGCACTGGCCGATCGCTATCTCGACCGTCCGGCCGTGGTGGTGGGGCCCGGTGTGCGCACGGGCATGCCCCTGCTGGTCGACAACCCGCACGAGGTGGGGGCCGATCGCATCGCCAACGCCGTTGCGGCCCACGCCGCGCACGGCGGGCCCTGCGTGGTGGTCGACTTCGGCACGGCGACGACGATCGACGTGGTGTCCGCCGATGGGGAGTTCCTGGGCGGCGTCATCGCCCCCGGGGTGGACAGCGGCCTCGACGCGCTGTCGCAGCGCGCCGCCCGCCTGATGCGGGTCGAGCTGGCCACCCCGCCCGCGGCGATCGGCCGCAACACCGTGGAGAGCATGCAGTCGGGGTTGGTGCTGGGCGCGGCGGCGATGGTGGACGGCATGGTCACCCGCATCGCCGCAGAGCTCGGCGCGCAGCCGGTGGTGGTGGCCACGGGCGGGCTGGCCCCCCTGGTCATCCCCCAGTCGGTGCTCATCGAGGAGCACGAGCCCATGCTCACACTCGAGGGGCTCCGCATCGTCCACGAGCGCACCTCGGGCGCACCCGCGCGGGGCAGGCGCAGGTGAAGAAGCGCATGCGCGCCCTCGTGGCCGCGCGCGCGAAGGATCCCGTTGCGCCGCCGCAGGCCGAGGGCCCGTGGCCGCTGTCCGAGCCGTTCCGCGTGGGCTCCGTGGAGATCCCCAATCGCGTGGTGCTCGCCCCGCTGGCCGGCATCGGCAACCGTCCGTTCCGCGAGCAGGCACGTCGCCACGGCGCGGGCCTGGTGGTGTCGGAGATGGTTGCCGCGCACGGAATCCGCCACGGCAACCAGCGCACGCGGTCGATGCTCGAGCTCGGGGCGGGGGAGAGCCCGGTGGCAATCCAGGTGTTCGGCGGTGACCCGGCCGTGATGGCCGAGGCCGCGCGGGTGGTGCAGGACGCCGGCGCCGACATCGTGGACATCAACATGGGCTGCCCGGTTCCCAAGATCATGAAGACCGGCGCCGGTGCCGCGCTGCTGGCCGACCCATCCAAGGGCGAGGCCGTGGTTCGGGCGATGGTGGAGGCCGTGGACATCCCGGTGTCGGTGAAGATGCGGCGGGGCATCAGGCCGGGCGACATGGACCCGGCCGAGACCGCACGCAGGTTCGAGGCCGCGGGCGCGTCGCTCATCACCATCCACCCCCGCGCCGCCGCCGATGAGTACTCGGGCACGGCCGACCACTCGATCAGCGCGTCGGTGGTGGCAGCCGTCGATGTTCCGGTGCTGCTGAGCGGCGACATCGCCGACGCCGCGGGAGCCCGCGACGCGATGGCGATGACCGGTGCGGCCGGCGTGATGATCGGGCGGGCTGCCCTCGGCAACCCCTGGGCCCTGGGCGCGATCGCGCGCGGCGAGGCCGAGCCGCGGCCCGGCGCCCACCAGGTGCTCGACGAGCACATCGCGTTCTGCGAGGACATCGCGGCCCTCATGGGGCCCGATCGCGCATGCCACTACCTGCGCAAGTTCCACTCGTGGTACCTCGCGGGCCGGGGCATCGACGACGCCGACATCCAGGCCCTGATGGAGGACCCCACGTTCGACGAGGCCGTGGCCCGACTGCTGTCGTTGCGCGAGCGCGCGCGTATCGCCGGGACGTAGTCCTTGCACGCCGACGACGCGCTCGGATAACGTGCGCGGCCGTCAGTTCCGGCCGTAGGCGTCGAGGGGAGTCGAAGTGGAGCGAGAGGTCATCCTCACCCAAGAGGGGTACGACAAGCTCCAGGAGGAGATCGAGTACCTCACAACGCACAAGCGGCGCGAGGTTGCCGAGCGCATCAAGACTGCCCGTGAGTTCGGCGACATCTCGGAGAACTCCGAGTACGACGACGCCAAGAACGAGCAGGCGCACGTGGAGTCGCGCATCCTGCATCTCGAGCACCAGCTGCGCAACGCGCGCATCGTGGACAGCCACGACGTGGACACCGGCGTGGTGTCCATCGGCACCAAGGTGACCCTGCGCACCACGGCCGACAAGAAGACCAAGGTCTACGCGCTCGTGGGATCGGCCGAGGCCGATCCGCTTCAGGACCGCCTGTCGAACGAGAGCCCGCTTGGCAAGGCCATCATCGGCTGCAAGAAGAACGACAAGGTCACCGTCACCACGCCCCGCGGCCAGGTGGAGTACCAGGTCGTGAAGATCGAGGCGGGGGACTGACCACCCCCGACGAGGCCGCGGCCGGG